>CADAGG010000061.1 GCA_902787415.1 methanogenic archaeon | reverse complement strand
ATGACCTCCATCGTAACCGAGCACAGTCCCTTCAACGAGACCAGCACGGGACGTGTCCTGAGACTGTCCCAGATATACCTTATCGCGACGATCGCGATGGGCGTTCTCGGACTCCTCGGGCCCCACGGGATCCTATTCGCGGCGTTCGTCTTCTTCGGCTGCATCCTGGTGTCGGTCATCCTCTACAGCCTGGCTTTGATCGTACGTTACGGGTCCGTTCTCCAGAACGAATCCGACCACACCCTGTGATACCATGGCGATAGTCCTCAGGCTCGACAGGGTGATGGCCGACAGGAAGATCTCGCTCAACCAGCTGGCGGACCTGGTGGGGATCAGCAACGTCAACCTCTCCAACATCAAGACCGGGAAGATCTGCGCCATCCGCTTCTCCACCCTCAACGGCATCTGCAAGGCCCTGGGATGCCAGCCCGGGGACATCCTGGAGTACATCGAGGACGACGGAGAGGAGTGAATCCTTCGTTAATGATTATCATTAAAAATTTTATGATAGTCAATATTTTAATACACCCTTGACCTTTTCCGCGGTATGAAATTGATCATCAAGCTGCTGACCAGCACCGCCTTCATGATGGGCCTTGCCGTGGTCGTCTCCCTGCTGACCAACCAGTTCGTCACCGGCGTCTACCCGGACTTCCTGGCCAAGGACAGCGGACTCCGCAGCAACATCACCATCTTCCTGCTGGCATGCATGCTCACCGTCACCATGTCCAGGATCCCCTACACCGACCTGAATCCCGTCAAGAACGCCAGGTCCGTCGCCAGGGCCATCCTCCTCGGACTCGTGGTGGCATCCTCCATCCCCCTCATCGCCTACTTCCTCCTGAGGGACTCCCCCGACTACGGCAAGTATGCCGTGGGACTGGTCTTCCTGGCCGCCACCCCCTTCGCGGGTTCCGTCGGTCCTCTCTCCCTGATCCTCCGCGGGGATCTCGAGCACGCTCTCAGGTCCACCATCGTCGTCTACATCGTCGCTCTCGTGTGGATCCCCTTCATCGTATGGCTCACCCTCGGCGAGACCGTCGACATGACCCAGGTGGTCATCGTCGTCCTCGAGCTCATCGGTGTGCCCCTGGTCGTCTCCAGGGCCATCACCTGGGTCAAGATCGACAAGACCGTCATGGCAGTGGTGCTGAACTGCATCATCGCCTTCCTGGTATGGGTCTCCGTCGGCTCCACCGACTTCGGCAAGGCGGGACTCACCGTCATGGCCGTCTTCATGGTCATCGCCGCCCTCAGGGATATCGGTCTGGGTCTTTCATCCGAATACGTCGAGAAGAGGATGAAGATCTCCTGGTCCCAGAGGGTCACCGACATCCTGATGATCTCCTACAAGAACAAGGGAATCGCCCTCGCCCTGTGCGCCTCGGTCCTCACCGGACCCGCCATCGGCAGCGCGATGGTCGCCATCGCGGCATCCATCGTCGTCGAGGTCTGCTGGGTCGCCTTCATGGATTCCGTCCTGTTCTCCAAGGGCAGGATGGAGAGGGAGCTCGCCTCCGACCGCGAGGCCGGCATCAAAGAAGTCTGGGAGTGAACCCTCACCTACGCAACGAGGGCACGTTCCCGTACTGGGTGTACTCGAAGTACTCCTCCAGTTTCGGGACGTCCCTCCCTTTCAGCGGAACCACCGTGTCCTCCGGGGAGAGGGTGCCGTAGAGCATCTCCCCCTCGGGGTCGTAGTCCTTCATCCTTCTCTGCTCCCTGCTGCGTCCGTTCGCGTAGCAGTAGATGCAGTTGTGCAGGCAGGTGTCGTAGCTCCCGATGTCTATGTTCTTCACGCACCTGCATCCGACCCTCAGCGGGGTGTCCATCTCCTCGAAGGGGATGTCCAGTGTGCGCATCATCTGACGGTCGATGCATCCCCTGGGCTCTATGCCGAACCTGCTAAGATCGTGCTTGGCGCAGCAGTAGCTGAGCTTCATGCCGTACCTCTCGGCGATGGGGACCATCATCTCCGCCATGGCGTCCATCTCCGCGAAGGTCACCGAGCGGAGCTCCGGCCTGTTATGGAGCTTGCCGTACATCTCCAGGAAGCTGAATGTGCATCTGTGCGTGTATCCTTCCAATTCTCTGCAGAGCAGTTCGAACTTCCTGCGGTGGTACTCCACCCCCATCCTGTCGTTGAGGATGATGGGGTCGTACCTCCATATCATGCGGTCGGCCCCGATCCTCTCCGAGATGGTCTTGAAGGCGTCGGCCACGTCGGCCTTGAAGGGCACCTCCGGCTCTATGTCCCGCCCGTAGGGGGTGATGGTGACCTGGAACAGTGCCAGATGCCCCATGGACGCTATCTCTTTGAGATGCGGGATGACGGGTGCCGGGTTCTTGGTCACGAAAACTATGGCATCGACGTTCTTGGGGTCGAGGTCGATGCGGTATACGACGTTGGCAACCATCGGGTTGCGGACCAGGCAGTACCCGGCGCGCAGGCGGTTCATCATCCATTCCATGTGGAATGCCGGGATGTCCGTCCGCCTGCTCGCCGAGATTATCATGCCCTTGTCTACGGTCCTTTGGTATTAAGCGTTTATTCGCTCGGGGGTTCGTGCCCGTCGATGTACTCCACGGGGGTCAGCTTGAGTCCTACGACTCCCGCGATGATGAGCGCCAGGCAGACACCCATTCCGAGGGTGAACTCGTTGTCCTCCAGACCGAGCGCGTACGATACGACCACGGTGAAGAACACTCCGATCCCGATCCAGACCGCGTAGGCGGTCGTGAACGCGATACCGAGCCTCATCGGATACTCGAGGCAGATCATGCTGAGCACCAGGAAGATGATGGTGACCGCATCCCACATGGGATCGGTGAAGGAATTCGTGTAGGCGAGTCCGATGGACCAGCCGAGCTGCAGGAATCCTCCCGCGATGATCAGAAGCCATGCCAATACTGTATTGTTCATCTCCATCATATCACCCCGAGATCAACCTCACTCCGATGATACCCACGACGATCATGACGATGAACACCATCTTTCTGACGGTCAGCTTCTCCTTGTAAAGCACGCGTCCTGCCAGCACGATACCCGCGGCACCGATTCCGGCCAGGATGGAGTACGACACTCCGGGTCCGATGTTGTCGGGGTTCGAGGGGATGGACAGCAGGTAAAGGCACAGGAGCACCAGCACGACGGCCGAGATGCCCCAGCCGATCCTCTTGAAGTTCTCGGACTTGTCAAGACAGATAACCCAGCAGGGTTCTATTATACTCGCGATGATCAGAATGATCCATGCGGTTCCGACGTCCATTATACCACCTGTCCGGCGATGCCAGACTAATGGAAAGTAATCTGTTAGTGCCAATGTATATTATCGCACGAACATGTACATTCCGGCAGCCATGAACGCAGACGAATTGGAGACGATCCTGAACGGGTTCGCGGAACCGGAATACAGGGAATTCAGCCTGAAACTGACACCGGGAGCGGACCGCATGCTGGGCGTCCGTTCCCCCAGATTATGGGAGATCGCGAAGGAGATCTGCAAGGGCGACTGGAGGGAGTTCCTGTCGTATCCCTCCCGCAGCCACGAGCACACCATGATCCGCGCCAAGGTCATAGGCACCGCCAGGATGGGTATAGACGAGAGGATCGGATACACCGAGGAGTTCCTCCCGGAGGTCACCAACTGGGCCGTCAACGACTGTCTCTGCAGCTCGTGGAAGCTATCCAAGAAGGACGATCCGGAGAAGCTCTGGGACTACTGCGTGGAGCTCGTCGGGAGGCATCAGGAGTTCCCCTCGAGGGTGGGCGCCGTGATGATGCTCACCCACTTCATAGATGATGAGCACGTGGACCGGGTGAACGACATCCTGGTGTCCTGCCCCCGCTGCGGATACTACCTCGACATGGGGGTGGCGTGGACCCTCTCCATGTGCTACGTGAAGTTCCCGGAGAGGACCGAGGAGGTCCTGTTCGACGGCAGGCTGGAGACCGAGGTCCTCAGGATGACCGTACGTAAGATATGCGACTCGTACCGCGCGGATCCTTCAGACAAAGAAAGGCTGAAGGCCCGTCTGAAGGAACTCACTCGGAGATCTTCCTGATCTCCTCGAAGATGATGTCCGCGTTGGCGTCGCCGACCCTGGCGCCGCGCCTCTCGAGGAAAAGCCAGTCCCTCTTCTCGCATTCCTCCTTGAAATCGGGGCTGGTGACCGTGATGACCCTTCCGTTGGGGAGGGCGTTGGAATCGAGGATCATCTTCATGATGTGCTTGGGTACGCAGACCACGATCCTGTCGAAGAGCTTGCAGGTGTAGTCGATCTTGCCCAGGAAGTCCTTCTTCCTCTGGACGGCCTCGTAATCCTCGGGGGAGTCCATGACCTCCTCGGCGGGATAGGGCATGACGGTGTAGTCCGCGGGGATGTAGCCGTACTTGCTCGTGATGATACCGAAGGAGACCTCGCAGAGCTTCTTCTTGACGTCGTGGGTCCTGGAGGCGGTGTCGAGCCTGGCGACCAGCTTCTTGACCTCGGTGCATCTGCCGCCGAACATCTCGAAGGCGCTGGCGACGCCGGTCTTGAGGAACACGGCGGAGTCGTTGGTGATGACCAATACCAAAGTGGGAGCGTCCGGGTAGGGCTTCGCCATCATGTCAGAGGCGCCCCCTGAACCTGTAGGCGATGTTGCAGTTGCCCTCCGCGGAGACCATGCAGGGTCCCATGGGGGAGGTGGGCTTGCAGCCCTTGCCGAACATGGGGCACTGCTCGGAGGTGATGAGTCCCCTCAGGACCTGTCCGCAGCTGCATCCCTTGGCCTCCTCGGCCACGGCGGGGGTCTTGGCGAGGATGTCCTCGTGGACCTTGTGGGCGTCGAAGGCGGCGAACTCGTCGTTGATGGCCATGACCGATTTCGGGATGACGGGGAAGCCCCTCCAGTTCATGTCGATGGGGTGGAACACCTGCCTGATGATCTCCTTGGCCCTCACGTTGCCGCTGTCGCGGACGAGACGGGTGTACTCGTTCTCCGCGCGTGCCTCCTTCTCGTAGAGCTGCTTGGCGAGCATGTAGCAGGCCATGAGCATGTCGAGGGGCTCGAAGCCGGCGACGACCTGGGGGAGATTGTACCTCTTGAGGAGGTCGTAGAAGGGATCCATGCCGGTGATGACCGCCACGTGCCCGGGCATGATGAAACCGTCGATGGTGTTCTCGCCGAGGCCGATGATGGCCTCCACGGCGGGCATGGTGTACCTGTGGCAGCTGTAGATGCTGAAGTTCTCGGGAAGGCCTCCCTTGATGAGGGGGACCCCGGTGGAGGGGGCGGTGGTCTCGAATCCCACTCCGACGAAGGTGAGGGGCTTGGTCTGCTCCCCGGCCATCCTGACGGCGTCCTCGATGGAGTAGACGATCCTCACGTCGGCGCCGTCGGTCTTGGCATCGAAGAGGGAGCCGATGGTGGTCGGTACTCTCATCAGATCTCCGAAGGCGCAGACGGTGACCCCGTTCCTGGCGAGGGTGATGGCGTCGGCGACCTCGTGGCTGGTGGTCACGCAGACGGGACAGCCAGGCCCCTGGTGGACCTCGATGCCCGCATCTTCGAGCATCTGGGTCAGTCCGAACCTGACGATGGTGTCCTGATGGGTCCCGCAGATGTGCATGAACCTTGCCTTGATTCCGAAATCGCTGATCCCGGCCACGATCTTCTTCGCGGTCGCTTCATCCCTGTACTTGAACATCACTCATCACCCGTCTCGATATCCATGCATTTGACGCAGCAGGACTGGCCCTCGAGGATATCGACGGGGCCGTTGCATTCGGGGCAGCAGAGCACCGGTACCGAATGCCCTGAGTAGTCGCCGCCCTCCAGCGTCTTGGCCGGCCCCTCGAATCCGCACTTCTTGCACTTGAGGATGACCGGCTCGTTCTCGATAATAAGTTCGGAGCCGCTCAGGATGTTCCCTTCCGAGAGGATCTCGTAGGCGAACTTCATCTGCTCGGTTCCCAGCTGTGTGAGGTCCCCGATCCTGAGCGTGACCGAATTGACCTTCTTCACGTCGTACTTCTTCAGTTCCTCGAGGACAGCGTCCACGATGTTTGCAACAACGGAGGCCTCATGCATCGGTCACGCATGTGCACGCGCCAATAAAAAGGGTAGTGTTCCGGGAGGAAACCTGCGGAGCCAATGTCATTCAGGCGGACGGAATGGGACTCATTTCCTGTCTATGGCATACTGGCACATGTCGCTCACCATGCACCTGTCGCAGTGGGGGCGGTTGGGCTGGCAGATCTCCTGCCCGTGCCTGACCAGGTAGCGGTTGATGTCGGACCAGCGCTCCCTCGGGGTGAGCTCCATCAGGGCGTACTCGGTCTCCTCCGGGGTCTGGGTCCTGACCAGGCCCATTAGGTTGGAGATCCTGTGCACGTGGGTGTCCACGCAGACCGAGGGGAGTTCCATGGC
>CADAGG010000060.1 GCA_902787415.1 methanogenic archaeon | reverse complement strand
CGTGATGCTCTGATCCGGGGTCAGGAATACGCCCGCCATGGTGGCGTCATCGGTGTTGCAGATTTCGTAATCGACCGTTCCCGACCCTATTGCCGTGAAGGCAACGCCGTCCGTCAGGGCCCCGTTCTGCATCTGCGAACCCATGAGGAATGCCGAATCGGCACCAATGCTGACGGTCACGACGGATCCGGTGCTGGAAACGGACAAGCTCCCGGAACCGGACGGACCGATGAACACCTCGTCCGTCTTGACATAGCAGCCGGAGAACGAAACGGCGCCAGATATGAGATTGGCCGAACCGTCGTTCCCGTATTGGATGGTGACGTCGCCCGAATCCGCGAATCCGTACCCGTTTCCTTCGACCCATATCGTCGGGGAACCCTGTTCGCGATGGAACACCGTAGTGTACCCCAGATAGGGACTTATGACCGTGGGGTCGGCACTGTTGAACTTCAGCATCATCACGGTCTGATTATAATTGGAATAGGTGATGGAGGAACTGTCGCCGAATGCAGCGGTCACCGAACAGTGGTTATCGACTGCGTTGGACAGGTTCATAGCACCCATGTTGAGCGAAAGGGAGAAGTTGGATCCGTTCCCCTCGGTACATGTGAGGGTGACGGTCTTGTCAGGATCGTCCGTGTTAGTAATCGTTATCGGATTTGCAAGGTCGAACTTCAGCACTCCGTTGACATAGCTGTATAGACTTTCGGCGGTAACGGAGAAACGGTAGTTGCCGGTGATCAGGCTGCCCTCGAATAACTTGTTGGTGATGTCGATGATACACCCTGTATCGGTCCTGAAGCCCCCCGAAAGGGATGAACCCGCATCCGTACTCTCTGCATAGAACGAATCGCCGAAGGTGGAGGGGATGCCCATTCCTCCGTAGGACAGGGTTACCTGGATGCCGCGGCTGTATGTCAGCAGGAATACACTGGTGGCCTTATCCGCCCCGAGGTTCGTGACGGCGAACGTCCTCTCCTCGGTCTGGTTGTCCCCGGCCCACTGAATGGTTATCTCATTGGAATCGCCCAAAGGGTAGTTCTCGGGATAGCTGTCGGCGACGAGATATATCTTGGAATTGTACACGCCGATTGTGGCCGGCGGCTGACCCTGTGTACCGGGGTGGGAGGCTTTGATCTGTATTTGGTGACCGTCGACGCTGAAGCTTTGGAAACTGTCGGTCAGTTCCATTGTGGAAGTTAGATCGCCGGGGGTCAGCGGGGTGGTTGCCGAGGATTCGTCATGATCCGCCGGGAGGGCGAGGAGGGACAATGAGAGCAGGAGGACTGCCACAACGATCAGATACCTTCCCTTCATCTCCGCTCCCCCGTACGCGACTACTCGCGTTAATAATAGTAGACAGAATGTAGAACCGATACAAAAAGGCCACGTTTCGCGGTGAACAGAACGGACGGCCGCGGACCCTCCCGCGGAGACCACGGAAAGGGTGCTCCGCAGAGAAGACCCAGATGTTTGAAAATCAATCCATGTCGTAATCGGTGGTGGTGAAGGCGGTGGTGGTACCGGCCATGACCGCTCCGATGACGACGAACAGCGGGATGAAGAACACGTTGTTCGCCATGTAGAAGGCCGCCAGGCCCAGGAAGAACCCGACCAGTCCGCCTATGAACAGTCCGGCACGGATCCTCCTGGTGCGCTGGGGCGATTTGCGCTTCATCTCAGACCTTCTTGTCGAGGGCGGACTCGACGGCGGAGACCATCTTGTCCACGATCTCCTTGGAGCCGCCGGTGTAGGATGCGGGGTCCATGACGGAGGCGAGCTCCTCCTTGGTGAAGACCTTCCTCACGTCCTCCCTCTCCCAGAGGGTGTCCAGCAGCTGCCTCTCCTCGTTCTCGGCGACCATGGAGGCCTCGCGGACGATCTCATGCGCGTCCTGCCTTCCGACGCCCTTCCCGACGAAGGCCATCATGACGGGCTCGGCCATGATGAGTCCGTGGGCCATCTCGATGTTCCTGAGCATCTTGTCCCTGTGGACGTCCAGTCCCTCGAAGACCTTGTTCATCTTGTAGAGCATGTAGTCGATGAGGCTGAAGACGTGGGGCAGGGTGAACCTCTCGGCGGAGGAGTTGGACAGGTCCCTCTCGTGCCAGAGGACCTGGCTCTCGAAGGTGGGCATGACCATTCCCCTGAGGACCCTGGCGAGTCCGCAGACGTTCTCGGAGTTGATGGGGTTCCTCTTCTGGGCCATGGTGGAGCTGCCGACCTGGTGCTTCTCGTCGAAGTACTCGGAGACCTCGCCGATCTCGGACCTCTGGAGGTTCCTGACCTCGGTGGCGTACCTCTCGAGGGAGGTTCCGAGGGTGGCCATGAGGCACACCAGCTCGGTGTACCTGTCCCTGCCGACGACCTGGGTGGCGGCGGGCTCGTAGGTCAGTCCGAGGTCGGACATGACGAGCCTCTGGATCTGGAAGAAGGTCTTTCCGAGGGCGGCTCCGGTACCGACGGCTCCCGCCATCTTTCCGGCGCAGGCCCTGGGCATGATCTCGTCGAGCCTCTCCCTGTACCTGAGCATCTCGGCGATGTATCCTGCGATCTTGAATCCGTAGGTGATGGGGATGGCGAACTGGGCGTGGGTCCTGCCGATCTCCAGGGTGTCCCTCTCCTGCTTCGCGAGCTTGGCGAGGGTGTAGAGGAAGGTGTCGACGTCCTCGGCGACGAGCTCGAGGGCCTCCTTGATCTGGAGGGCGGTGGCGGTGTCGACGATGTCGTTGGAGGTGGCTCCCAGGTGCACGTACTTGCCGGCGGTTCCCTGGCACTGCTCGGTCATGGCCTTGACCATGGCCATGAGGTCGTGGTTGGTGAACTTCTCGATCTCCTTGATCCTCTCGACTTTGACTAAATCGGACTCGGCGACGCGGGTGATCTCGGCGGCGTCCTCTTTGGAGATCTCTCCCAGTTCGGCGTGGGCCCTGGCGAGGGCTGCTTCTACGAGCATCTGTTTCCTGATGCGGCTCTCCTCGGAGAAGATTGCCTTCATCTCCTTACGGCCGTACCTGTAATCCAAGGGGCAGATGAATTCGCTCATGATATCAATGGGTGCGGGAATGCACCCGACATATAATAGGTGTGCGCAGGCGGGAACGGTCGTGTCAGCGGTAACCGTCGCCGATACGCTCGGTACGGGCCCTGCGCTCGGTCGCATCGGCCACCGATTGGGCGAATTCCTCCGCCCTGCCGACGGGTACGGCGGCGGTGACGGAGACCGTCTCCTCGTAGACAATCTCGGGAGGTACTGCGCACAGGCCGCGGCACTTGGCGTTGAAGGCGTTCAGGTCAGCGTACGAAAGGATGATCCGGAAGATGGCACATGCCTGCCTTTTCACTATGCTGGCACATTCAATCGCATCACTGGCTGACTGGGTGTAGGCATGGACCAGTCCGCCGGTCCCGAGGAGGGTCCCGCCGAAGTATCTCACCACCACGACCATGGTGTCGGTGAGCCCCCTCCCTTTGATTACGGAGAGGATCGGCTTGGCAGCAGTACCCGAGGGCTCGCCGTTGTCGCTGCTCTTCTCGGTGCGTAGCGTCCCACCGTAGACCGCCGCATAGCAGTAATGGGTGGCGTTGGGATACCTGCGTGAGACCTCGGAGAGATTCGACTGTATGTCGGATTCGGTCACGCAGGGCAGGGCGATGCCGATGAAGCGGGAGCCCTTGACGCGGGACTCGGATTCGGACGTGCCGGAGATGGTGAGATAATCGGCGAAGAGCGCCATGTAAAAAGGGAAAGATGGGGGTTGGACCCCCTGTTGTTACTGTTTTATGGCATCAGGCCGTTCTTGCGGAGCTCGCTGGCGACGTTGTCGACGGCGCGGATGGCGTCGTCCTTGACCTTGGCGCCTGCGCAGACGAGCTTTCCGGATCCGAACAGGAGGATGACGACCTTGGGGTCGTCGAGCCTGAAGACGAGACCGGGGAACTGCTCGGGCTCGTACTCGACACGCTCGAGTCCGAGGGTGATGGCGACGGTGTTGAGGTTGAGCTCGTAACCGAGGTCGGAAGATGCGACCATGTTCTGGATGTCGATCTTGGGCTTGATGGGGATGTCGATTCCGATTCCCTTGAGATCCTCTACGACCTTGGAGACGGCCCTCTCGACGTCCTCGCGGGACTTTCCACCGGTGCATACGAGCTTTCCGCTCTTGAAGAGCAGGGTAGCGGTCTTGGGTTCGGAGATCCTGTAGATCAGACCGGGGAACTGTTTGGGATCGTACTGAGCAGTCTCGAAAGAATCGAGAATCTTGAAAAGATCCAGTTCGGTTCCCAGGGAACTGGAAGCTACGATGTTCTGTATGTCAATGGTGGTCATGCACCTAGCGATATTGATGGACTATATAAAGCTTTATAAAGACAGATTCGGACGGACTCATCGATATATAGTCCCGAGCCCATCATGTAGCGAATGGAAAAGAGGGAGCTCCTGAACCTGTCGTGCCTCGTCGCCGGGGTATTCATCTTCAACATGTCGGAGTTCACCCCCACCGGCCTGATGACCAGCATCTGCGACGACCTGGCCGTCTCCGAATCGGACATCGGGCTCATCATCTCGGTCTACGCATGGCTGGTGGCCATCCTGGCGATACCTCTCATGACCCTGCTGAAGGACATGGAGTACCGCCGCCTTCTCCTGATCTCCATATTCCTGTTCGCCGTGTTCCATGTGATGACCGGGCTGTCGGACAGCTACGGCATGCTGTTCGCCTCCCGCATGGGGGTGGCGGTATCGCATGCCATCTTCTGGTCATCCGTGGTCGCCATAGCTGTGAAAGTGGTTTCCGACGAGCACCGCAGCATAGCCATCGGTTCCGTCTCGGTGGGTACCGCGATCGCCCTCATCATGGGAGTGCCCGTCGGGCGCGCCATCGGACTGGCGGTCGGATGGAGGATGACTTTCATAGTGCTGGCACTGTTGGCCTTCCTGCTCATTGTACTGGTCCTCGCGGTGTTCCCGAGGGTGGAGAACCCCGGCACCTTCACGGTCAGCCGCTTCCCCGAGATCTTCGCCAACAAGGTACTGCTCGGAGTGTACCTGCTCCTGTTCGTGTTCATGATGGGATTCTACGAGTTCTACAGTTATCTCGAACCTTTCCTCAAACAGGTGGCCGGCATATCGGACGGCGCGGTGAGCACCGCCATGGCCCTTTTCGGAATCGCGGGAATCACGGCGGGAGCGTGCTTCGCCAGGTTCTACGACAGGCACAGATACATCTACCTGGCGGTGCCCTGCATCCTGGCGGCATCGAGCTTCTATCTCATCGGCAACCCCTGCGGCTCTGAGCCCGGGGTGTTTGTCCTGAGCTTCGTCATCGGATTCTGCATGACGTCGTTCACCAGCGCACTGCAATCGGTGAACATCGGAAATGCGCCCGGGGACGGTTCCACCATGGCCACCGCCATGTTCTCCGCCACGTTCAACGTCGGGATCGCCATAGGCACCATGATAGGCGGTTTCGTCATCGACAGCACCGGTATCTCGATGATCGGCAACGCGGGAGGTTCCATACTCCTGCTGGCGTTCATCCTGGCGGTGCTGGCGGTCGTTCCGGCCGCACTCAAAAGAGAGAAGAACCCCGCACCGTGACGGTGCGGGAATGGGTTTCAGATCTGGGCGAATGCCTGCTCCAGGTCCGCGATGAGGTCGCGGATGTTCTCCGCACCGACGGAGATCCTGACGGTCTGGGGAGTGATGTGCACGGAGGCGAGCTCCTCCTCGGTCAGCTGGGAGTGGGTGGTGCTGGCGGGGTGTATGATGAGGGACTTCTCATCGGCCACGTTGGCGAGCAGGCTGAAGATCTTCAGCGATTCCGTGAGCTTCTGGGTCTGTTCCTTGGTGCCGTTCACGTCGAAGGTGAAGATGCATCCCGCCCCGTTGGGGAAGTACTTCTGATAGAGGGCGTGGGTGGGGCTGTCGGGGAGCGAGGGGTGGCTCACGGACTTGACCTTGGGGTTCTTCTTCAGGTAGTCCACGATCTTGAGGGCGTTGTCCACCTGCTTGTCGATGCGCAGGGAGAGGGTCTCCAGGGACACCAGCAGCGCGAAGGCGTTGACAGGCGATATGCAAGCTCCGATGTCGCGGAGGGTGATGCACCTGATCCAGGTCACGAGGGCGGTGGTGGGCATGGCGTCGGCGAAGACGACCCCGTGGTAGGAGGGGTCGGGCTCGGACAGGTTGGTGTACTTCTTCCAGGCCTTCCAGGGGGTCTTCCCGGACTCGACGATGATGCCTCCGAGAACGGTACCGTGGCCGGAGATGAACTTGGTAGCGGATTCCACGACGACGTCCGCCCCGTGCTCCAGGGGCCTGCAGATGTAGGGGGAGGCGAAGGTGTTGTCGATGACGAGGGCTATCTGGTGCCTGTGGGCGATCTCGGCGATGGCCTCGATGTCCGTCACGTCGGAGTTGGGGTTTCCGAAGGTCTCGGCGAAGATGACCTTGGTCTTGGGGGTGATGGCCTTCTCGAAGTTGGCAGGGTCGGAGGGGTCCACCCAGATGGTGTTGATGCCGTTGTTGACCCTGAAGGTATGCTCGAAGAGGTTGTAGGTTCCTCCGTAGATGTTGTTGGCGGAC
>CADAGG010000059.1 GCA_902787415.1 methanogenic archaeon | reverse complement strand
CGGAGACGGTGAATGCCGCAGGGACCCTGGTATCGGAGATCACGATGGCATGGCTGAGGTCACCGGTCTCGACGAGTGTGTAAACCTTCCTGGTGTCCACAGTGGTGGGCGTGAGGCCGGCGAGGCTCAACTCCAGTTTCTTGGTGGTCTCGTTCTCGGAGATCGAAGTCGGATAGTAGAATGCGGAGTATCCTTCCTTGGTGAAAGTGCATTCGATGACGCGGGCGGTGTCGACACCGTCGATATCCACGGAGAACTCTCCCGTAGCGGATGTCGTCGATTCACCCGTGATTGCGGGATCGCCGGGCGTCAGGGACTCCTGTTTCAATGTGACCTTGACGTCCTTGACCGCAATGGGCCCGGATTCTCCGCTCTCGACGACAATCCCTTTGATGGTGACGTCCTGCGTGGCCGCATCCGAGGAATCGTTCATGGCGAACGGCACAGCCATAGCTGAAAAGAACACGGCGAGTGCGAGCGCTACGGCGATTCCGTTCCTCATTGCGCCCTAATCCTGTTTTAGCGTTTTATTTTTTGCGTGTTCCTGCTCGCGCACGCGGCTGTGCGCGCAACCCTAAAATATGACCGTTGGTTAGCGTATACGATTCCATATTTGGCTGGTGAAGCATGGAGAAGGTAAGCAAGGTATATTCCACCGAAGAGGTGCTAGGATTGATGGAACCACTGGTTTCCATGTGGTTCAAAGAACGTTTCACATCCCTGACTGAACCCCAGTCCATGGCGATTCCTGTCATCCACGACAGGAAGAACGTGCTAATCTCCTCCCCCACCGGTTCCGGAAAGACCCTCACCGCCTTCACCAGCATCCTGAACCAGCTCATCAAGTACTCCGACGAGGGGACCCTGGAGGAGAAGATCTACTGCATCTACATCTCCCCGCTGAAGGCCCTCGCCAATGACGTCAAGAGGAACCTCAGCGACCCCCTGGAGCAGATGAGGGAGCTGGCCGCCCGCAAGGGCATGAAGGTGCCGGAGATCCGCGTGGCCGTCCGTTCGGGAGACACCCCCCAGAACGAGAGGCAGAAGATGGTCAGGCATCCTCCGCACATCCTCATCACCACCCCCGAGTCCATGGCCCTCATCCTGGCCTCCCCCAAGTTCAAGGAGAAGCTGATGGGCGCCGAGTGGCTCATCCTCGATGAGATCCACGACATCTGCGATTCCAAGAGGGGTGCCTTCCTCTCCCTGACCATCGAGATGCTAAGGAACTACTGCGAGCACGACTTCACCCGCATCGGCCTGTCCGCCACCGTGGCCCCCATCGAGGAGGTCGCCAGGTACCTGGTGGGATTCAACCCCGACGGCAGCGACAGGGACGTCATCCTCATCCAGTCGAGTTCCAAGAAGGTCCTCGACCTGAAGGTCATCTGCCCCACCGAGGACATGACCGCCCTGCCCACCGACGTGGTCAGCTCAATGATGTACGACCGCCTCAAGGAGCTGGTCGACCAGCACGAGACCACCCTGATCTTCACCAACACCCGTTCCGGTGCCGAGGCGGTGGTATACAAGCTCAAGGAGAGGGGACTCGAGAACATCGAGGTGCACCACAGCTCCCTCGGCAAGGACACCCGTCTCGACGTCGAGGAGCGCCTCAAGAAGGGAGAGATCAAGTGCGTCGTCTCCTCCACTTCTCTGGAGTTAGGTATCGACATCGGTTCCGTCGACCTCGTCTGTCAGATCGGCTCCCCCAAATCCGTCGCGAAGGGACTGCAGAGGATCGGGCGCAGCGGTCACAGCTTCGGCAAGATCGCCAAGGGAAGGCTCATCGTCTTCGACCCCGACGACCTCTCCGAGTGCGCCGTCATGTGCAGGGCCGCCCACCGCCACGACATCGACCGCGTAGGCATCCCCGAGAACTGCTTGGACGTGCTGTCCCAGGCGGTCGTCGGAATGAGTCTCGACCGCAGGTGGGACGTGGAGGATGCCTACAATCTCGTGAGGTCCTCCTACTGCTATCACAATCTCTCCCGCGAGAAGTTCATGAACGTCCTCGGCTACCTCGGCAGCAAGGAGGAGCACGAGGGAGTGTACTCCAAGATCTGGTACGACACCGAGAGCAACCAGTTCGGGAAGAAGAAGGGCGCCCGCATGATCTACTTCATGAACCTGGGAACCATCCCCGAGGAGGCCAACTACCGCGTCATCACCAGCTACGGTTCCGTGGCCGGGGAGCTGTCCGAGAAGTTCGTCGAGAGGCTCTCCCCCGGAGACGTCTTCGTCCTGGGAGGGCGCAGCCTCGAGTTCGTCCGCTCCAAGGGCATGACCGCCTTCGTCAAGGAGGCCAACGGCAGGAAGCCCACCGTGCCCTCGTGGGCGGGGGAGATGCTGCCCCGTTCCTTCGACCTCTCCATGGACGTGGCCCGCTTCAGGAAGGAGATGTCCGAGCTCATCGCCGGCTCCCGTCCCGACAAGATCGACTTCCTCTGCAGGGAGTTCGACATCGACGACGGTTCCGCCCGTTCCCTGATCTCATATTTCAGCGAGCAGGCCGCCACCGCCGGATTCGTCCCCGACATCGACAGGCTCGCCATCGAGGAGTACATCGACCCCTCCGGCAACCAGAGGCTGATCTTCCACTATCCATTCGGCAGGCGCGTGAACGACGCCCTCTCCAGGGGTTACGCGTACCGCATCACCACCCTCACCGGCGCCAACGTCTCGGTGACCATCACCGACGACAACTTCATGATCGGGACCACCCACAGGATCGACATTACCCAGGTGCCCGGAATGCTCGACACCGCGGACCTCGAGCCGGTGCTCAGGAAGGCGGTCAAGGACTCCGAGATCTTCAAGCTCCGCTTCAGGCACACCGCCTCCCGCAGCTTCATGATCCTCCGCAACTACATGGGCCGCTCCATCTCGGTCAACCGCCAGCAGATCCGCTCCACCTACCTGCTGGAGATGCTGAGGGACATGGAGAACGAGCCCGTCATCGAGGAGACCTACAGGGAGATCCTCGAGGACGACATGGACATCAACAACGCCCGCGTGGTCCTCGGGATGATAGAGTCCGGGAAGATGGGAGTCACCACCATCCCCTTCGACGGCACCCCCTCGCCCTTCGCCCACAGCGTAATCCTCTCCGGATTCTCCGACATCGTCCTCATGGAGGACCGTACCGCGCTTCTCAAGGAGCTCCACAGGAAGGTCCTCGAGAGGGCCCTCGGCGACAACATCAAGGAGTTCGAGTTCGACGCCGACAAGGTCACCCAGTACTTCAGGCAGAAGATCGGCAGGGTCACGTCCAAGGACGACATCCCCGGCCTGCTCATGCGCACCGGCCCCCTGCAGGCCTTCAGGGAGCGCGGCAGGAGCATCTATCCCTACTGCGACCCCGACAAGAAGACCGTCGACGGATGGATCCGCGAGCTCATCCGCGAAGGCAGGATCGGAACCGTCTTCCTGGATGAGGTGCACATCATGGCGAAGTCCGAGGTGCCGGTCTATGCCGCGGCCACCGTCCGCGACCGTACCCTCAACGACATCGACCAGCAGGTCTACGGCCTTATCGGCCAGGACACCCTGCTGAGCGACGTCCATTCCCAGGTGGAGGTCTCCGAGGACATCGTCTTCAGGTCCGTCAGGAAGCTGGAGTCCATGTACCTCATCACCCGTACAGGCATCACCGAGAACAACCGCTGGTACTTCTCCAGGTGCACCCCTCCCGAGGGCACCGACCCTGCGGCGGTGGATGCCGTCATCATGAGGCACCTAGGGTGCTTCGCGCCCGCCACCGTGGAGGAGACCGCCTTCGCCCTCAACATCCCGGACGACTCCGTCTCGGCATCCCTGGAATCGCTCGTCGCCAGCGGCGAGGTGGCCAAGGGGAGGTTCCTCATCTCCGAGAACGACCAGTACATGCTCGCCTCCGACCGCAAGAAGCTGCGCACCGGCAAGAGCAACGTCTACGACTTCGAGACCGTCGAGAGCTACCGCCTCACCAAGGGGGAGCGTTTCGACTCGATCGAGGACTTCTTCAGGTTCTATGTCACCGCCGGCAGCGAGATCGACGTGTACAACAGGGTGAAGGATTTCGACCTTGAGGAGTGGCAGCAGATGCGCCGCGACGGAAGGATCCTCCTCGGCAGGTTCTGCCGCGGTAGGGTGCGCTTCATCCTCGCCGAGGACGCCGCCAAGTACGCCTACTTCAGGGTGGATTCCACAGAGTCCCAGGATGCCGAACTTCTGCGCAGGATCGAGGGCAGCGGGAACGGCATAACCCTCAGGGAGCTGGTGGCCGCCACCGGCATGGACAAGGACCGCGCCAAGGAGGCCGTCATGCGTCTCGACAGGTCCCTCAAGGTCATCCGCGCCTTCGGCGACAGGGAGGACTGGGGTACCGAGAACTACTATGTGAGCTACGAGCCCGAGCTCCCGGAGGAGAACCCCTGCGACGAGATAGTGGAGAAGGCGATCCGCGCCTTCGGCCCCGTCCCCACCATGGCGGTGAGGTACCTGGTCAGCATCCCCGACGAGGAGATCGCCGCCTCCGTGAGGAGGATCGGCGCGGTGCAGATCCTGGTGGGCCCGGGACAGACCCCCATGTACATGATGCCCGACGAGTTGCCCGCTCTCGAATCCCTTTCCGAGCCCCTCTCCGAGGTCCGCGTGCTCTCGCTCTTCGATCCCGACCTCGGTTCGAAGTGGGCCGAGATCTCCGCCCGGTACGGCGATAGGTGGATCTACCCCGTCACCAGGGGATCCCGCATCATCGGCGCCATGGAGATCTGGGAGATGTCCGGCTGCGTGGAGATCAGGTCGGTCGACCTGGACTCCCCCGAGATGCTCTCCGACGTCCTCACCGCGCTCGACAAGTTCATGGACTTCTACCGCCAGAAGGGCATCGAGATCATCAGGATCCGCGAGATCCTGTCGGTGGACGCCGCCGACCTGGACGGTTCCGTGAAGGATACCCTTTCGCAATTCGGATACGTGTTCATCAACGGATTCTACGCCAAGGGAAGGTTCGTCACCAGGGTCATGACCCACGACGAGGCCCTGAGCTACATCTTCCGCAAGCAGCGGCTGGAGAAGACCTCCCGCTTCGGCACCTTCGACGAGCTCATCGCCGAGAGGGGATACGTCCGCAGCGACCAGGAGCTGCCCTGCCGCGTGGCGGGACGCACCAGCCTCAAGAAGCAGATGGAGCTCGGCACCGTGGTGAAGTCCATCCTCTGCCCCACCTACGTGGGCTACATCGACCCCGCCCGCCTGCCCGTGCTCCGCACCGCCAAGAAGGTACCGCTCACCGGCGAGCAGGTCGCCCTGCAGAAGATCGTGGCCGCCAAGCAGCCCATCAGCAAGAAGAACCTCATGTTCCAGTCCCCCTATTCATACAAGGTCACCACCGAGACCATCTCCGAGATGACCCGTCTGTCGCTGATCTACCAGGACGGGGACTCCGCATACTGTCTGGCGGAACCCGCCGACATGACGCAGGAGGAGGCCCTGAAGCAGATTGCACGCTGGCATTTCAAGGACTTCGGCATCTTCTCCGCGGAGCGTCTGGCACAGTTCCTCAACAGCAGGATGGCCGTGACCAGGAAGATCCTCGCCGAGCTGGAGGACGAGGGATACATCTCCAAGGGATTCCTCCTCGAGGGTGATCCCTCCCTGTACTGGATGCTCTCCGAGGACGTGAACTCCAAGGTCCGTCCCTTCACTGGCATGTTCCTCCTGAACACGCAGGACAACCTCAGTCTGTACCTGAGGGATCTCATCAAGAAGGAGTGCGGTTCGAGCGTCTCCGTGATATTCTCCGGTACCAAGATAATCGGTCACTTCAAGGGTAAGGTCACCCCTACCGCCGCCAAGATGGAGGAGTTCGAGGGTTCGGACCTCGCCCGCAAGTATCTGGAGGACACCGCACGCATCTTCGGCGTGTCCCTGAGCAAGGGATCCGACCAGGCGGACGACGATTGGGACGCGTCAGAATTCTACTGCAAGACCAATCCTGGCCTGTGATTGTTAGTTTACTGGTCATCAATCGTGCCAAATGGATGAACGATTATTCAAACCATTCAATTTTATCAAAATGCCTGTCAAACACACCTTAAAGATGGATATACATATGTCTATAATCATATTGATTGAATCATCAAATGAATTAAGAAGAATGTAAAGTTTTATTAATAATATCGATGATGCTTATGCATGAAGACCCCGTGCGAGATTGTGGTGTGGTACGTTCTTCCCACAATTAGGAGAGAACTCGCTAAGGAGCTTGTCGACACCTACCACATGAAACAGGCGGACGTGGGTCGTCTTTTCGGAGTGACTGACGCGGCAATCTCCCAGTACCTCAAGAAAAAGAGAGGCGGAAGCGCACTCATCGAGAACAGCCCCCACTACCCTCCCTTCATCAGTGAGATCAAGAAGAGCGCCAAGGCGATACACGAGAAGCAGGGCGAGACCGTTCTCGAACTCTGCCGCATCTGTTCCTTCGTCGCTACGAAGTCCCCAACTGCGTTCTCGGTTCCAACGTCGAGTTCAGATGAACTCCGCGTGGTAAAGGAATTCCTGTGCATATCCAGCGTAAGCGCCGAACCTATCCATTCCGAAGCGGGACACCTTCTCATAGCTCCCTGTCACGCCGTAGATGTTCTCCACGACCTTCTGGATGCGCACGTCCACGGGGAACGCTTCGAGCTTTCCGAAACCGAAGAGGGCCACGCAGTCGGTAATCGAGCTCCTTCATGCGCTCGAGGTCGATATCGCCTGATTCCATCCTCTCGGCGAGCTCGATGAAGCGGGATTCCCTGAACCCGAGCCTGCACTCTCCGATGCACTCCCTGCCGTCGAGGATCTGCTTCGGGGTGGGGAACGCCCTCCTCTCGCCGAGGTCGGTGCCGAAGTGGTCGCATACCGATTCCACCATCTTCGCTATGCGCTTGACGTTGACGTTGGTCGCCAGGAGATAGGTTCCGAGGCACTCCCACTCGGGTTGTTTGAGGATGCGGAGGCCGGGACATTTCGACGACAGTTCCGCCACGTAAGGGTCGGCCATGCTGATGCACCCGATAATCTCACGGAGGTCGTCGTCCGCCCGGAGATACTCCCTGACAGCGGCCGGATCGCCTCCTTCGAAGGACACTCCGTCGGATGTCTGGCACATGGTGACCACGCTGTTCCCGATGACCCCCTGCCACGAGCCGTCCGCCTGCTTTCTCCAGCGGTGGGCCTGCCCGCATCCGAGGGTGGGATCCAGTGCGATCTCCATCTTGAGTTCCATGCGTTCTCGATTGCTCGAGAATACAAATATCTTTCAACGCACTTCTAAAATAACTGCGAGTCCATCTCCCCGGTATGAGATTCGGCCCGGCAGGATATCCCGCAGTAGGAACCAAGAGCGACCCGGAGAAATCACTCCAGTACACCCATGACCTGGGCCTCGACGCCCTCGAGGTGGAGTTCGTACGCGGAGCGCGCATCACCGAGGAGCGCGCCAGGAAGATCGGCGAGTGCGCCAGGTCCCTGGACATCCGTCTCAGCTGCCATGCACCGTATTTCATCAGCTTCAACTCCGAGACCCCCGAGACCATCGAGAAGAGCGTCGAGTGGGTGATGGACACCGTGAAAGCGGCCCACAACCTAGGGGCGTATCTCATCGTGATCCATGCAGCGTCCTACGGGAAGCATCCCGAGACCGCCACCGAGAACGTCATCAAGGGGCTGACCGAATGCAGGAACAGGATGGACGACCTCGGGATCAAGGACGTCATCCTCGGGGTGGAGACCATGGGCAAGAAGGGCCAGTTCGGCACCCTGAAGGAGATCGCGCAGGTCATGGATTCGGTGGACGGGGTCAGACCCGTCCTCGATGTCGCCCACGTCCATGCCAGGGGGGTCGGCTGCCTGAAGACCAAGCAGGACATGCAGGACCTCATCGACGAGTACTTCGGATTGGTCGGACCGATAGCCCACTTCCATATCAGCTGCATCAAGTACGGGGACAAGGGGGAGATCTCCCACCTGCCTCTCTCGGAGAAGGAGCCAGACATGCAGTATTTGGCCGATATCCTGAACGATTCCAAGCAGGACTGCACCTTCATCTGCGAGTCGCCGCTCATCGAGAAGGATGCCGTGGTGTTCAGGGATATGTTCCC
>CADAGG010000058.1 GCA_902787415.1 methanogenic archaeon | reverse complement strand
GAGGCCGTGGATCCCTTCTACGAGGCCGTCCACGACCACGTGCTGGTCCCCGGCAGGAACTACCTTATCGTGCAGATGGAGCTGGCCGCAGGACACGAGCGCATGCTCCAGGTGGCTGACGAGATCCTCTCGGTGGAGAAGGCCATCCGCGACAGGGGCGAGGTGTTCTCCGATTTCAGGTACGCGTTCGCCAACCCCGGCGACATGGCGGAGAACGGCGAATGGCAGATCATGGAGGGCTACAGCGTCCCCGTGGCATATTTCGCCAGGTGGCCGCTCTTCATGTACTACAAGGTGCCCATAATCACGGCCATGCTCCCGGTCCACAACGTCATCTTCTTCTCGCTGGTCCAGAAGACCGTCGATAAGCAGAGGGCGGCCGGCGTGCAGTCCAGGCACTGATCAGGTAAGCTCGGTATCCGGGCTTATCCTGATGGCGCACAGGATGAAGCAGAGGATGTTCATCAGCAGGCACACCGTGAAGGTCATGTGCATCGCGGCGACGAACGATCCGAGAGTATCGGGACCGAGGTTGTCCATGGATCCCATGACCACCGCGATGGAGGTCATGGCGAGGCTCATGGAGATCATCATACCGCTCTGACGTACGACCGCCAGCATGCCGGAGGCCTCTCCCTTGAGGGGTCCGGGCACCGATGACATGATGAGGGAGTTGTTGGGGGCGGAGAACATCGCCAGGCCGATACCGCAGATCGCCATAACGCCGATTGTATAATACAGGTCGAAATCCACGCCCAGCATGATGAACGATGCCATACCCAGACCTGTGACGAGGGAGCCCAGCATTGGCAAGAGGATCTTGTTCTGCATGCGGTCGGACAGCTCGCCCATCTTCATGGTCAGGAGCACCTGGAACAGGGGCTGGACGAGCATCACGATACCTGCCTCGGTGGCGGTCATCTTTCCCACGCTCTGCAGATAGAGCGACAGGAAGAACGCCACGCAGTATGAGGATCCGTAATTGAGGAAGGCCGCGGCGCAGGAGCGGGTGAACAGGCGGTGGTGGAACATCCCCACGCTGAGGACGGGCTTCTCGCTCCTCCTGAGGTGCAGCCAGACGGCGATGAGGAGGACGGTCCCGATGACGACCATGTAGGGTCCCCAGGGCTGGGTGATGTTGACGAATCCCATCATGAGGATGACTATCATCGTTCCCCAGAGGACGGAGCCGGTCCAGTCCATCTCCTCGCCGGGAAGGGGCGTGATCTCCCCCTGGAGCCTGAGCACGTAGACCGTGGCGCCGAGGCTGAGGATGAATATGAGTCCGAAGATGGCCCTCCATCCGAGGGTGTCCGTGATGAAGCCCCCGACGGTAGGTCCGATCGACAGTGCCAGATATACGAATGTGGTGTTGATGCCGAGCACCTTCCCGCGCTGCGTGATGGGGAATACGTAGGTGAGCATGGCCACCGAGGTGACCGCTAGCATGGCAGAACCGAAGCCGATGGTGAACCTCATCAGGAGGAGGAACCAGAAGGTGGGGCTGAGGATCGAGAGGATGCTCGCGCCCATGCAGATGCACAGGCCGAGGACGAAGACCTTCTTCATGCCGCGGATGCTGGCGAACTTGGCGGCCGGCACCATGCTGACCACCGAACCCAGGAGGAACACCGTGTTGACGTACGCCTGGGCGTGGGAGCCCACGCCGAAATCCTCTCCGATGGAGATGAGCGAGAGGTTCATCATGGTGCTCATCAGGGGCGTGATCACCGTCGCTAGACAGACGGCGATGAGGAGCTTTGCCTGATATGACGAATCGTACGTCTCGGTCACGGAGGGGGCTATCAGGCCGGGAGTATTTCAACAGTCTTCTTCCAATGCGTGTTAAAAACCCTTCTCCGGGTAATTGTTTTCAATCGTTACGCGCGATACGGCCGCGTGAAACCGTCCTACGTGTTCGTTCTCTGCGCATTGCTCATGTCCGCAAGAGCTCCTACAAGCCCCCGTGGTTCGCGGGAAGTAGGACCGATCCGCTCGGGAGCGTCGAGCTCCGGCTGGATGGAGCCCAGAGATGGGCGGTGTGAAGGGGGTTTCCCTTTCACCGAATTTTTATCGTTTTCTTGGTTTCAATGTACTTTTCACGATTACACTTTATATACTGCCGCTCTGATTAACGACTATGAGCGACATCCTCCGCTTCAATTTCGTTTTCCAGGAGAAGACCCACTGCATGCAGGTGGCGGCCGAGAAGAGCACCGGCAAGCTCATGCTCCGCTGCTACGGCTTCTTCGGCATGGAGGATACCGTCCCCGACTTCCGCTGGGACTACATCATGGAAGAGGGCGACTGGGACAAGCTCATGATGATAATCGAGGACGCCAACGCCGCCAAATGGGAGGCCGCCTACGTGGACGATTCCGAGGAGGACGGCGCCGTCTGGTCGCTGGAGATCCACGTCCTCGGCAGGCACACCATCACCGAGGGATACAACAGGTTCCCCCGCGAGTTCGAGTCCTTCAAGAGGGACATGATCGACTTCATGAGGATGAAGCGCAGGCAGCTGGAACCCGGCATCCCCGACTTCAGGAACTTCACCGTCGTGGAGCAGAAGGGCGAGAGGTGCCCCATCGTCATCGCCGACTACATGGAGAGGACGTTCACCTTCTACAACCTCTTCGACAGGTACGACCAGGACGGGACCTACTTCATGCAGGACGGCGACTGGGAGTCGCTCCAGGAGATCTTCCTGAAGTACGACGTCTTCTCCAGGTTCAGGGAGGCCCCCGGACCCGCCGTGAAGGATGTGGATTCCCAGGACAGCGTCTCCGTCGGATACAAGCCCGGGCAGATCACCCTGCGCTTCACCGGTTACGACCCCGAATGGTGGGCTGGATTCTCCTCCGACATCTTCGGCAGGATCAAGGACATGTTCTCCGAGGGCAGGAAGCCCGCCGACCAGAACATCAACGCGCCTTCCGAGTGAGGTCAGAATCTCTTCGCCGTGGCGATTATGCAGATCACGAACCCGACCATCAGCGCGATCACGACCCCGCCGATGATCAGGTTGTCGTCCAGGGGATCCGCGTCGGGCAGCTCGCCGCTCGTGTAAACGGTGTCGTCGGAGGTGAAGACGGTCTCCGTGGTGATCTGGGTCCCGTCCCTGAGGTACCAGGTGTCGAGGTCCCATAACAGTCCCGTGTAGGTGGGGAGCGAGGGCAGCTTGCCGCCGACGGTGGTCATAATCTTGGAGGAGCATTCCCTCACACCTGCAGAGAAATGGATTGTGAATCCGGTGGTGGAATCGTAAAGCTTCTTGTCGATGCCGGATCCGTAGTAGAGGTTGCCGCGGAGGGCGGAGCCGGTCACAGGGTTGCCGGAAGGGTCGAGGACGGTGAGGCCCTGGAAGGCGGTGTCGTCGACGGTGCAGCCCTCGTGCACCGACAGGTATGATATGGCCTTGCAGTTGGCGAAGGCCGACGGGCCCACGGCGACGATGCTCTCGTCGATCACGATCTCCTTGAGGCCGATGCAGCCGGAGAAGGTGGAGTCGTAGATGACGGACGAAGGCATCTTGGGCAGTTTGGTGAGGGAGTGGCAGTTGCTGAAGATGCCGACCCCTACGTCGGTCACGCTTTCGGGGAGGTCCGCATCGGTCAGGGCGGCGCAGTTCCTGAAGGCGTAGTCGCCTATCTGGGTGAGGCTTTCGGGGAATTCGATGCTGGTGAGGCTGTCGGCGAACTGGAACGCCTTGGGGGCGATGGCGACCGTCTCGTCCACGACCGAGTATTCGGAACGGGTGTTCCCGACGGGATAGGCCAAGAGCGTCCAGTCGGCGGTGTACAGAGCGCTCATGTGGACCTCGTAGTTCTCGTTGTCCGGATCCACGCTGAACTCGACCAGGTTGGCGTTCACGAAGGCGTCCTCGTGAATCTTTTCGATGTTCTGTCCGATGATCAGCTCGTAGAGATTCCTGGGGATCGCCCCGGGACCGATGGCGGTGACCCGGTAGGTGTCGGTGCCGTCCGAGATGAGGGCGGGGATGTAGAAGTCTCCCAGGAATGCGTCCACCGCGACCAGGGTGGCCTCGTGCTCCACCGTGTCGAGCTCGTACTGGCCGCCGTCGATGTCGATGGTTTCGGCCTCGGAGGAATCGGAGAGGACCGCGACCAACGCCAAAGCCGCCAGAACCGCGGCGGAAAATGCGATAATCGTTCCTCTCGTCATCATGGGTAGAATCCCTCGGAATCCCCCATCGGCGCGCGTGATAAAAAGGGTTTCCGTATGCCGGAGGGCCCGTATACGGCATGCGGGGCGACCTTTCCGCCCGCCTTCTTAACGGGGTATATATTTTTTCTGCGAAACGGTGCCAGTTGGATGCATCTTCCCTTCAGCAGTAAGCCGTCCCGGCAGGATGGGTTCATCAGAACTGCCTTCCGGACATTGCCTTTTTTAAACAGTCAAGCGGTGTTAATACCCATGTATAAATTTTCCCGGTCCGGCGGGAACCTCACGGGCAAGCCGGATTCGTATCTGATCAAAATCGGCGCGGCAGCGATAGCACTGCTGTTCGTGCTGGTGTGCTTAGTTTATGTGAATACGGGGTCATCCTCCGCGGATCCCGACGGAGGAGAGATTGGAGATCTCACCTGGTCTTTCGACGGTGATCACACCCTGGCCATCTCCGGTTCGGGCCCCATGGTGTTGCCTGCTGAAGGATATCCGTGGAATGGCTATTCGGAGAATGTTACCTCCGTTGTCATCGGGAGCGGAGTCACCTCGATTTCCCATTCTGCTTTCGAGGCTCTCAATAACATCAATACTGTTGATTTCGGGGACACCGTCCAGACCATAGAGGACTATGCTTTCTGCACTTCTGATCTGTCTTCTTTGGTCATTCCGGACAGCGTCACCAGCGTAGGGAAGTATGCATTCTCAGGCAACCCCTTCACCACATTGCATGTGGGGAAAGGGCTTGCCACCTTCGGAGCCAGTGCGTTCCAGAATGATCGCTTGACGACCATAACCGTCGATCCCGAGAACACAAGTTTCGCGGTTCAGGGCAACGTCCTATACAGCCATGACATGACAAAGCTCTTCCTGTATCCCGGGGGATCTACTGCAGAATCCTTTGCATTCCCTGGCACGGTCACAGAACTGGTGAACACATTCTACGAGACTAATGATGCATTACAGTCGATAATCCTCAATGCCAACCTGGAGACACTCTGTGAGGACCCGTTCGAGATGGATAGTGATGTGCTCATCGTTGTCGATGCAGGGAATACGAACTTCAAGGTGGTCAATGATTCTCTGGTGTCGTTCGACGGGAAGAAGTTAATCAAACATTTCGGAAATGCGACGAGCTGTACGGTGCCGGACGGTGTGGAAACCATCCTCGATTACGCATTCTTCAATTTCCAGGGCCTTGAAGAAGTAGTTCTTCCCTCATCTGTCGTATCGATAGGTCATGATGCCTTCAACAGTTGTCAGACTCTGGAGACTATTTCCGGGACCGGAAATGTGAAAACCATTGGTGATTGGGCATTTTTAAACTGTTTCAATCTCTCATCTTTCAACTTTGGTGAGGATATCCTCTACATCGGCGTAGGAGCGTTCTGCAATGCCCATCTATCCTCGATTGTCATCGATGGGGCTGAGAATTCAGTCATCGGTCAAGGGGCATTCGAGGACTGCAAGTATGTCGAGGTCGTCACCGTAATCGGCGGATTCGACATCGGTGATGACGCATTCTACCACAGCGGTACCAGCGGAGAGGGCATTGCGCTCACTCTCGGAGAAGGTATCACCAGTATCGGTAACAATGCATTCAACGGGGTCAAACTGGCTTCGACCTCCCTCACCATTCCTGATACGGTCACTTATGTGGGAGACTATGCCTTCAGCAGTACCCATCTGACCTCCCTTACCGTAGGTACCGGAGTCACCGAGTTCGGTTACAGCCCATTCTACGACTGCGGTTTCACCACCCTTAACTTCAATGCCATCGCCTGTGATGACCTTTCATCTAATAAAATCCCCATCAACTACGCGGAATCTGTTACCGTCACGTTCGGTTCTTCCGTGCAGAGAATCCCTGCATATCTCCTGTGCTCGTCGTCCGATGTTACCCGCATTACATCTGTCACCCTCCCCGACAGTGTCACCACTATCGGCAACAGGGCATTCATGCATCAGGCAGGCATCACTGAACTGACGATGTCGGCCAACATACAGTCCATCGGATCCGAGGCATTCGACTATTGTTCAGGACTGACAGAGATCACTCTGCCCGCATCGCTAACCTCCCTCGGGCAGTGGGCCTTCGCACACTGTACGAGCATCAGTTCTGTGACCTACAATGCAGCGGACTGTGCATCCCAACCCGGTGTTTTCGATAACTCCGGGGTTGATGAAGGTATTGATGTTACGTTCGGCGATACGGTCCTGTCAATCCCCGGCAGTCTTTTCAGGTATTCCAAGATCGGTCCGACTGTCACCATCCCGCACGGTGTCACATCCATAGGCTAGTATGCCTTCCAGAACTGCGAGAAGATCGTGACCGTCTCCATACCCGATACGGTTGAGACCCTGGGCTATTCCCCGTTCGGAAACTGCAGTGCTCTCCGCACAATCAACTACGATGCGGCTAATGTGAATTCCATCTACAATTACTATCTTGCAAGCAGCAAGGAGCAGGCTGCTCGCCGTGAGCAGATGCAGAACGGTGGCGGCCAGCCCGCACAGCAGGATATGCAGGCTATGATGGAGCAGATGCAGAAGCAGCGTGAGGCTCAGGAGAAGAAGATCAAGTCTTTCCTGA
>CADAGG010000057.1 GCA_902787415.1 methanogenic archaeon | reverse complement strand
TTCGACAACGTCAAGGAGCTCCACGCCGCGGCGGGAGTCAAGATCGCCTGCCAGGACGCCACCGGCGTCATCGCGGGAGCACCCATCCGCGTGGTCAAGAACCCCAAGGACCCCGCCATCAAGGAGATCTCCGAGGAGACCTCCATCAAGATCGAGACCGTGGAGAAGGGAATCACCATCAAGGCGGATGCCATCGGCTCCCTGGAGGCCCTCGCCTTCGAGGCCAAGCTCGCAGGCATCCCCATCAGGAAGTACGGTATCGGCGACATCACCAGGAGGGACATCCTCGAATCCTCCTACGGCAATGACACCCACCACGTCATCCTGGGATTCAACGTCAACATCACCAAGGACGCGGAGAGCGAGATCGCGACCCACAGCATCAAGGTGATGACCAACAACATCGTCTACGCACTCATCGACGATTACAAGCTCTGGCTCGAGGAGTCCACCAGGCAGACCGAGTCCGACAAGAGGGCCGAGTTCTCGTTCCCCGCCAAGATCACCATCCTGCCCGACCATGTGTTCAGGGTCAACAAGCCCGCCGTCGTCGGAGTGAGGGTGCTGGCCGGAAGGATCAGGGTCGGAGAGAACCTCATCAACCTCGAGGGCAAGGACTGCGGTACCATCAAATCCGTCCGCGACGACGACGGCAACATCCTCAAGGAGGGTGTCCAGGGAGACGAGGTCTCCGTGGCCATCGACGGAGTCACCGTGGGCAGGCAGATCAACGAGAACGACGTTCTCTACGTGGACATGATCGAGAGCGGATTCAAGGTAATCTCCAAGCTCGACCTCACCGACGACGAGAAGCTCGCCATGTCCGACACCGTCGCCATCAAGCGCAAATCGGAACCCTTCTGGGGAATGTGATACGATGGATTCCAAACCCAGGGACGCCAATTTCATTCTGGACGAGCTCATCGAGAGGTATCCCGAGCTTTCCGTGTGCAGGGAGGACATCGCCAACGCGTACTTCATCCTCCTGGAGAGCTACAAGCACCAGGGACAGCTCCTCATCGCCGGCAACGGAGGCAGTGCCGCGGACAGCGACCACATCTCCGGGGAGCTCACCAAGTCGTTCATGTTCAAGCGCGCCGTGGACCCCAAGCTCGTGTCCGAGCTCGAGAAGCTCTACGGCGAGGCCGGGAAGGAGCTCGCGGGCCACCTCGAGGGAGGCCTCGCGGCTGTGCCCCTCACAACCTTCAACGCATCCAATTCCGCATACGCCAACGACGTCGAATGGCCGGCCGCCTTCGCGCAGCTCGTCAACGCGCTGGGACATGCGGGAGACGTCTTCATGGGCATCACCACTTCCGGTAACTCCGGCAACATCGTGGACGCCCTCATGGTCGCCCGTGCCAAGGGTGTGAAGACCATCGCCCTGACCGGCAGGGACGGCGGCAGGTGCAAGGCCCTCGCCGACGTCTGCATCATCGTGCCCGAGAAGGAGACCTTCAAGATCCAGGAGCGCCACCTGCCCATCTACCACGCCCTGTGCGCCATGGTCGAGGCGACCCTGTTCGAGCCCCGTTCCTGCTGATCGACGCGTTACGGGTGCCTTCTCCCCTTATAATATAAGGGTGCGCGCACGATATCTTTATAAACAATAGTCCAATTGCCACCGTTACAGGTGTTCAAATGGCAGTAGAATTCAAAGCTATTGTAAACGATGCGAAGACCGGTAAATCCTACAACGTTACCGTGTCTGGCCACCACGCGAACTCCCTGGATGG
Source organism: methanogenic archaeon (assembly GCA_902787415.1). GTDB lineage: Archaea > Thermoplasmatota > Thermoplasmata > Methanomassiliicoccales > Methanomethylophilaceae > Methanomethylophilus. Next base: position 5,349 of record CADAGG010000057.1, on the reverse strand, counting down.
AAAGAACATCGGGGAGATCGTAGACGGAATTTTTGTTGGACTTCCCGGATACAAGGTAAAGATCACCGGCGGTTCCGACAAGAACGGAACCCCCATGAGGAAGGACCTCCCCGGAAAGAAGAGGGTCAGCCTGCTTCTCGCCGACGGACTCGGATTCCACGAGAGGTACCACGGAGAGAGGAAGAGGGTCGCAGCACGCGGATCCGCAATCTCCTCCGAGATCGTCCAGATCAACATGGTCGTCGCAGAGTACGGCCCCAAGCCCATTGAGGAGCTCCTCAACGGCGGCGAGGAGAAGACGGAATGAAAGTTCCCAAGCAGCCCGAGATCAACATCGGGATGATCGGTCACGTCGACCACGGAAAGACCACCCTCACCAAGGCCCTTTCCGGCGAGTGGACCGACCGTCACTCCGAGGAGATCAAGAGAGGTATCTCCATCAGGCTCGGGTACGCTGATGTCGCCTTCTACAAGTGTCCTAACTGCGAAGGCGCCGCCGCTTACTGCACGACCAAGAAGTGCCCCAAGTGCGGTGCTGAGACAGAGTTCCACAGGGCAGTGTCCTTCGTGGACGCACCCGGTCACGAGACCCTCATGGCCACCATGCTCTCGGGAGCCGCCCTCATGGACGGAGCCCTCCTGCTGATCGCAGCCAACGAGCGCTGCCCCCAGCCCCAGACCAAGGAGCACTTGATGGCCCTGTCGATCATCGGAATCGACAAGATCGTCATCGTCCAGAACAAGATCGATATCGTCACCCGCGAACAGGCGATGCAGAACTACAAGGAGATCAAGGAGTTCGTCAAAGGCACCGTTGCCGAGAACGCCCCCATCATCCCTGTGTCCGCCAACCGCGGTGTCAACATCGACCTCCTCATCGAGGCCATCGAGAAGAACATCGTGGCCAACGTCAAGAGGGATGTCGACGCCGAGCCCATCATGCATGTGGCCCGTTCCTTCGACATCAATGCTCCCGGAACCACTCCCGAGAAACTCCGCGGAGGAGTCATCGGAGGTTCCCTGATGCAGGGTAAGTTCAAGGTCGGCGACGAGATCGAGGTCGTCCCCGGCAGGCGCATCGAGGCGGCCGGCAAGGTCACCTACGAGAGGATCACCGCCAAGATCATCTCCCTCAACGCGGGAGAGAAGAGCGTCAAGGAGGTCCTTCCCGGAGGACTCATCGCCATCGGAACCGAGCTGGATCCGGCCATCACGAAATCGGACGGACTCACCGGCCGTGTCGTGGGAATCCCCGGACATCTGCCTCCCGTGGTGAGCACGTTCAAGATGAAGACCGTCCTGATGGACCGTGTGGTGGGTTCCGCCGCAGACCTCAGGGTCGACGACATCAAGAGCAACGAGCCCCTCATGCTCAGCGTCGGTACCGCCACCACCGTGGGAGTCGTCAAGAGCGCCCGCGAGGGTTCCGCTGACGTGGTCCTCAAGCTCCCTGTATGCATCCTGCCCGGACAGAGGGTCGCCATTTCGAGGAGGATCTCCAACAAGTGGAGGCTCATCGGATACGGCATCATCGACCAGTGACGAGATGCAGACAGTCGTATTGGACACAAACGCCTTACTCATGCCTTTCGAGATCGGGATAAACCTCGATCTCGAGGTCCTCAATCTTTTGGGAGAAGTCAGATTCGTGGTCCCGGGACCGCTCGTCGGGGAGCTCAAGCACCTCGAGAACAAGCACGCGAAGGCTGCGCTGGCACTTGCGAGGAAACGCGAGATCGTCCCCTCGGAGGAGCACGGCGACAACGCGGTGCTCGAAGTGGCCCAGCGCGAGAACGGATACATCCTCACCAACGACAAGGAACTCCGCCGCAGGGCCAGGAAACTGGGCATCCCGCTCATCTACCTGAGGTCGGGCACCCACCTGGTCGTCGAGTACGCCTGACCGTTCCCTTTTTTATAGATACCCATATACTGCCCCGATGAACGGACGCAGTATCGTTTGGGCATCTGTGGCAATGGCCGCGGTGCTCGCAGTCGTTTCGGCTTTGAAATATGATTTCATGACCGTAGCTGTCGCGATTCTCTATGCGGCGGTACTGCTCTATCCCCTGCGCCGCGACGGCAGGGTCTACCACAACTCGGTGGCCCTCACCGTCCTGGCAGGACTCATCGTTCTCACCGTCCTGAACACCCTCGGCCTGCTGGGAGTGTTCTCGGACATGTACTATGCGAACGTCCCCTGGATGTGGGTAGCTGAGCTACTCTGCATCCCCCTGGTGACTTTCCCCATGGGATTCATGCTCGGATCCATGTTCGAGGTCTACGGAGGATCGTACATCTCCAAGCGCTGGCTCATCGTGTTCGGCATCGCTTTCGCCATGGCCGTCTCCGGGGTCTACATCTTCACCGTGGGATTCGACCTGTGGTACACCGGACAGCCCTTCTTCAATCAGTACACTGGCGAGTATGTGGAGCACCTTCCGCCGGAGATCGTCCTCAGCAACCGCACCCAGATGGCGGCCGGCACCTGTGCCACCGCCTCGGTGATCGTGATCGCCTTTGTGTTCAGATATCTTACCAAGAAGAAGACCCTCCAGGAACTCTGCGGAGGCGATTTCGAATGATCGGCTACCAGAGGGCACTGGACATCATCTGCCTGTCCGCAGCGGCGATCCTCGTCGTGATGAGCATACTCTCCATCATGGAGAACGTCCGTCACCTCTACGAGCTCTGCACCGGCCTGGTGTGCGCGTTCTTCTGCCTGCTACCCACCATCTTCGCGAGGAGGCACATCATGAGCCTCCCCCTGTGGTTCGCCTTCTTCATGGAGGTCGCCATCTTCCTCCACGCCTACGGCGTGCTGCTGATGAGCTACGACCTACAGAAGTACTACGATACTATCACTCACACGTTTTCATCCTTCGTCATCAGCCTCTGTGTGATCATGACCCTGTTCACCCTGCAGCGCTACAACGAGAGGATCAAGTTCACCGTCGGATTCACCACGGTCTTCATCTTTCTCATCATGATGGCCTTCGGAACCTACTGGGAGGTCCTCGAGTACGTGGTCGACCAGATCACCGGCACCGGAATGCAGTACAGTCCCTTCGACACCGTCCGCGACATGTTCTCCAACGCCCTGGGCTCGATGCTCGGCTCCCTGTTCATCTACATCTACATGAGGCGCTGGTCCATCGAGGAGTTCATCGACTCCATCAATGTCAACAAAAAGCTCAGGAAGTTCCTCGCCGGAAAGCACGGCGAGCACAGTTCCTGAAAAAAGATAAGGGGTTTGGAGAAGAGGGGTCGCCCCCTCTGGAACATTCAGTTTTCGACTACCTCGGCCTTCTCGATGACGACGTCCTTGAGGGGACGGTCGTTGCGGCCGGTGGGGACCTGCTGGATCTTGTCGACGACATCCATTCCCGCGATGACCTCGCCGAAGACGGGGTGCGCGTAGGGGGTGGAGGGGTTCTCCTTGTCCAGGTAGCCGTTGTCGACGGTGTTGATGAAGAACTGGCTGCCTCCGGAGTGGGGGCGTCCGGTGTTGGCCATGGACACGAATCCGCGCTTGTTGGAGTGTCCGTGTCCGAACTCGTCCTCGATGGTGTATCCGGGTCCGCCCATGCCGGTTCCCTCAGGGTCTCCGCCCTGAATCATGAAATCGCAGATGACCCTGTGGAAGATGGTGCCGTCGTAGAAGCCCTCTTTGGCGAGTTTCACGAAGTTGCCGGTGGTGATGGGCATGTCCTCGTGCATCTTGATGGTGATGTCTCCCATGTTGGTGTGAAGGATGACGTTTGTCATGGACAGTCAATGAGAATCGTCGTATAAAAACGGCGGACCCCGAATCAATGCTTTATATGGGTTCGTCTTAACTGTACCAAAGGCATCTAGAATGCCAGGTGATTCGCAATGCCCAAGATCAAAGTCACCCCCAACATGAAGCTCGCAACCGTCATGGCGATTGCGGTTGCCGCCGTACTGATCGTTTCCTGGTTGGTCGGCCCCGCTTCCCAGTGAATAACCCTTTTGTTTGTTATTCGCAGTGCTAGCGTGAGCGCTGGCTTTTAATCAGTTTTTGAAAAAGGGAAGATGTTTCGCCGCCGTTCCCGGCGGCTGATGGGATCAGAGTTCGTAGGCGCTCTCGATCTCGGCGATGTACATGATGCTGCGGTCGCCGTTGGGGTTGAGGGTGTCGTCGATCTCCTTCTCGATGAACTTCTCCCTCTCGAAGGGTGCCGCGTAGAGGCATCTGCACTTGAGGAACAGGCGTCCCTCCTCGAAGGTGGGGGCACCGTCGACGTGGATGGTGGTCAGTCCGGCCTCCTCGATCTTGTCGGGGACGTCCCTGCCGGAGGTCTTGCCGAGGTACGACATCTCGTCCTTGCAGCCGTTGAAGAATGTCAGGGTGAAGCGGTTGCTTGCCTTGATGAATTCGTTGGTGTACCTGCTGGGTCTTATGAAGATGAAGGCGACCTTCTTTCTCCACAGTGTCCCCAATCCTCCCCAGGAGGCGGTCAAGGTGTTGACCTTCCCCTTGTTCTCGGAGGTCACGAGCATCCATCTGCTGCCGATGTCGTTCACTGCATCGACGTATTTTCCAAGCTGATCGAGATCAATCTGCTGCATGCGTGGAGTATGACGTTACAGCCTAAAAAGTCAGCCGATGGTGACCTCGTAACCATGGGCCTCCAAGGTATCCTTGGCGACCTGCACATCCCGTTCACTGTGGAGATCGATCCTCAGGGAACCGGTCTCGAACTCGCGGTTATGGATGATACCCACGTTCTTCACGTTGATTCCCCTGGATGCCAATATGGTCACGACTATTGCCAGTGCCCCGGGCTCGTCAGGAATCTCCACATGGATGGAGTTGGCGGATTTGATGGGGCCGCTGGACGCGTCTATGAACGAATCGCGGTAGCTGCGGGCGGAGCCGAAGAATTCCATGAGGGCTTCGGAATCTCCTCTGTCGATGACGCCCTTCATCTTCTCAAGGGAATCGATGTAGTCCTTCAGGAGCTTCGAGATGTTGTCCCGGTTGGTGAGGCAGATCTGCTGCCACATGACCGGCGAGGAGGAGGATATGCGGGTGATGTCCTTGAATCCTCCCGCGGCAATCATCTTCATCCTCTCGTCGGGGGAGTCGCTGTCGTGCACCAGGTTGACCAGCGAGGCGGAGATCACGTGGGGCACGTGGCTCACCGCGGCGGTGATGTAGTCGTGCTGGTCGGGAGTCATCACGAGGGGGATGGCGCCCATGGACTTCACCACGGCGCAGAGGGATTCCAGCTGGGCGTCGGTGGACTCCGGGGTCCTGGTGAGGATGTAGTAGGCGTTTTCCAGCAGCTTGGCCTTGGAGTTGGCGTAGCCCACGCGCTCGCT
>CADAGG010000056.1 GCA_902787415.1 methanogenic archaeon | reverse complement strand
GGTGCCATTTTCGGACAGACCGAAGGTCTGCTCGGCGACAACCTCGACCTGAGGGACCTCCAGAAATCCGGCAGGATCGGAAGGGTGGAAGTCGAGATCGTATCCAAGGGCGGAAAGTCCGAGGGTATCATCTACATGTCCTCGTCCCTCGACCAGGTCGAGACCGCGATCATCGCCGCCACCCTCGAGACCATCGACCGCGTCGGTCCCTGCAAGGCATCCATCAAGGTCATCGGCATCGAGGACGTCCGCGTCACCAAGAGGGAGCAGATCGCAGAGCGTGCCAAGGAGCTCCTCGGCATCCTCATGGACCAGGCCAAGGGAAGCGGTTCCAACCTCACCCAGAACATCAGGGAGTCCCTGCAGGTCGAGGAGATCACCACCTACGGCAAGGAGCGCTGCCCCGCCGGACCCAACGTGAAGAACTCCGAGGCGATCATCATCGTCGAGGGCAGGTCCGACGTCCTCAACCTCCTCAGGGCCGGAATCAAGAACGCCATCGCCGTCGAGGGAACCAACATCCCCAAGTCCGTGCAGGACCTCTCCAAGGAGAGGGTCACCACCGCCTTCGTCGACGGCGACAGGGGAGGAGAGCTCATCCTCAGGGAGCTCTTCCAGACCGCAGACATCGACTACGTCGCCCGCGCACCCCGCGCCCACGAGGTCGAGGAGCTCTCCGCCAAACAGCTGGTCAAATGCCTGCGCAACAAGGTGCCCGGCGACCAGTACATGGAGATGAACGGACTCTCCTTCGAGGAGAAGGAGCTGTCCGAGGACGCCGAGAACGACCTCAGGGACCGCCACGTCCGCAAGAACGCGGAGGAGTTCGTCCAGGAGGAGGAACCCGCAGAGGAGGAGCGCTCCTTCAAGATCCGCAGGGCCAACGGCGACGATTCCGAGGAGGATTCCCGCTTCGGCAGGAACCGCCGCGAGCGCCGCCAGCGCGGAGACGACGAGGACTCCAGGGGAAGGAACCGCCGCGAGCGCCACACCAGGAGGTCCGCGGAGGAGACCGCCGAGGAGATGGGCGTCACCGGAAGGAGGTTCGAGAGGAAGAAGAGAGAATTCTCCAGGAGGGACTCCGAGTTCGACGAGGAGACCGCAGAGGAGAAGCCCGTCAGGGTAAGGAGGAGGTTCGCCGACGAGGAGCCCGAGACCGAATCCGTGATCACCGAGACCGGGGAGGGCGAGATCGTCATCGACGAGGTCGAGGTCGCCGAGGAGAAGATCGAGGAGCCCGTTGCGGAGCCCGTCGCCGAGGAACCCGTCGAGGAAGAGGTCGCCGAGACCGCAGAGGAGCCCGTCGAGGAGGTCCCCGAAGTGAAGGAGGAATCCGTCGAAGAGGAGCCTGCCGCCGAAGAACCCGTCGAGGAGAAGGCAGAGGAACCTGCTGAGGAAGAGCCCAAGAAGGCCATCAGGGCACCCGTCAAGAGGAAGACCTCCAAGAAGGACAAGGTCCTCACCGAGGAGCAGGAGAACTACAGGGCCATCCTGTCCGAGATCTCCGGAACCAAGAACTCCGTGCTCATCGACGCCGAGGGCAACATCCTCGACAAGGTCGAGGTCAAGAACCTCGCCAACTACCTGAAGGACTCCTCCGCCGAGAACATCACCACCATCGTGTTCGACGGTGTCATCTCGCAGAACATCCTCGACATCTCGTCCGGAAAGGGAATCAAGACCCTGGTGGGAAAGAACAAGGGCAAGATCGCCAAGCTCCCCGCCGAGATCACCATCTGGACCAGGACCGACCTGCTCTGAAAGTGAACTATCATGCCATCGCCAAAGAAAGTGACCGTGAACGTCTGGGAAGACGTCGAGAAGCTCAAGCACACCGGGCAGATCGAGATCCCAGCCGACCCCCTGGACCGTGTCCTCGGACAGGAGGAGGCCATCAGCCTCGCCAAGATCGCGGCCATCCAGCGCAGGAACCTGCTGCTGGTGGGCCCTCCGGGAACCGGTAAGTCGATGATCGCACGCGCCATCTCCATGAACCTGCCCAAGGCGACACAGGAGATCCGCGTATCCCACAACCCCGAGAATCCCGAGAGGCCCTTCCTCAACATCATCGAGGCCGCCGAGGTCAAGAGCGAGGAGGGAGACGAGAAGGGTTCGGACGGCACCCTCGTGAACCCCGAGGACATCCCCAAGAGCGTGGCCGAGAGGCTCGGATACCTCTGCAGGGGCTGCGGGCACATCTCCTCCCCCGAGGAGGTCAACTGCCCCAGCTGCGGCAGGAGCAAGCTCGAGGGACAGGGCACCGGAGGCAACAACCCCTTCGGCGTCAACATCATGGGCATCCTGCAGTCCACCGGCCTCTCCCCCCAGATGACCGCCGGTAAGGAGAGGGTCAACACCATCCGCGTGCAGAACGGGGTGGAGGAGACCGTCGTCTTCGAGCGTGCCGGAATGAAGGTCAGGATGCTTGACACCAAGGCCCTCGAGAAGAGGAACAAGCTCAGCAAGAAATCCAACACCAAGACCCTGGTCAAACTCGACAGGAACCCCTTCGTCATGGCCACCGGAGCCTCCGAGACCGAGCTTCTCGGAGACGTCAGGCACGACCCCTACGGCGGACACGACAAGATCGGGGTCCCCGCCTACCAGAGGGTCATCCCCGGAGCCATCCACGAGGCCCACGAGGGAGTCCTGTTCGTGGACGAGATCTCCCACCTGGGAAGCCTCCAGAGGTACATCCTCACCGCCATGCAGGACAAGAAGTTCCCCATCACCGGCAGGAACCCCCAGTCATCGGGAGCCAGCGTCAAGGTGGAGAACGTCCCCTGCGACTTCATCCTCGTGGCGGCCTGCAACATGCAGGACCTGGAGAACATCCTGTCCCCGCTGAGGTCCAGGATCATCGGTAACGGATACGAGGTCCTCGTCGACGTGGCGATGCCCGACAACAGCCACAACCGCGCCAAGTACGCCCAGTTCGTGGCTCAGGAGATCGCCATGGACGGACACGTTCCCCCGGCCGCCATCGACGCCGTGGAGGAGATCATCTCCGAAGGAAAGAGGCGTGCCAAGCTCGACGGACAGATGAACGCCCTGACCCTCAGGCTCAGGGAGCTCGGAGGACTCATCAGGGCCGCCGGGGACATCGCAGTCATGGAGAAGGCCAAGTACATCACCGCCGACCACGTGAAGCGTGCCAAGAAGAGGTCGGAGCCCGTCGAGGAGCAGATCAAGCAGCGCTACGGCTCCTACCAGAAGGGTATGACCCACGACATCTCCGATGCCCAGAAGCAGAAGTCCGAGTACTATCTGCAGAACGAGCACATCGACGACTCGATGTATCAGTGAAATTACTTAGGCGGGCCCCAAGGCCCGCCGGTTACTTTTAAGAATCATTCAGAGACGGCACCCATCTTCTGGGCGGTGGCCTCGGTTGCAGATGCGGTGGGCATGTTGAAGACCAGGGTTTTGCCTCCGCCGTAGGTGACCACGATGTACCTGTCCACGTCGGCGTAGGAGTACATGGTGTAGATCCCGAACGCCGAGTTGACGTATTTCCCGATGTACCTGCGGTCGGTCTTCTCGCCGGAGACTACATGTCCCAGGTTGAAGGATGCCCCGTCGACGAGGATGGCGTCCTCGATCTCGGAAAAGGGTATGTTCAAAGAAACAAGGCTGTGGTCGATGATGATCCCGTGGTCGTCGACCGTCAGATCTTTCTTGGATAGACCCATGTTAACGACATGGCCGACGGGATACATAAGTGTACTGATTCGATCAGGACATGTCGATGGTGACGACATTGATCTGCTTCTTCAGCACGTTCACCATGAGCTGTGCCTTGCGGTGCCCCGATTCGGCGGCGAGCTTGAACCACTTCATGGCCTCGAACTCGTTGACGGGGACTCCCTTGCCCTTGTGGAACGCCATGCCGATGCTGAACTGGGCCTTGTTGAATCCCAATGCGGCGGACTTCCTGAACCATTCCATGGACTTGGAGTAATCCTGAGGGACTCCGTTGCCGTCGCGGTGCATGGTGCCGATGTTGTACATGGCCTTCGCGCTGCCCATCTCGGCCGCCTTGAGGTAGTAATCCATGGCCTTGGCGTAATCCTGGTCGACGCCCTTGCCTCCCTCGTACATCACGCCGAGGTTGTAGGTTGCCTTCTGGCTGCCGGCCTCAGCTGCCTTGGAGAAGCACTCCATGGCCTTCTCGAAGGACTGCTCGGCGGCGAAGCCGTTGTAGTACATCACGCCGAGGTAGTACACGGCGTCGGTGCTGCCCATATCGGCGGCGCGGGTGAAACAGTCGAACGCCTTCGGAAGCAGGGATTCGTCCTTGGACTCGTAGTATCCGTATCCTTCCTCGAAAAGTGCGGCAGCGTCGGCCTCGTTCACCATGTTCACGTGAACGTACAGGCTGTATTTATGTGCGATACCCGGCGCCCAGGTCGCAGACCATCCTGACTCCCGATGAGCCGTCGTTGTAGAAGGACTCGAGGTACTCGACGGGGACGAAGCCGTTGCGCTTGTAGAAATCCATGGCGCGGGTGTTGCGCTCCTTGACCTCCAGCTGTATGGAGGAGAATCCTTCCATCAGGGCGGCCTGCTTGAAGCGGTTCAGGACCATGGTGCCGATCCCCTTCCCCCTGCTGCCGGGGGCGGTGGCGAACAGGTGGACCGAGACGCGTCCGTTGGGGAGCTTGGTCCCCGCCAGGTAGCAGAGGACGTTGCCGAAGAGGTCGCAGGCGACGATCTGCCCCGCCGGCCACTGCATGCGGAAGAAAGTGATGACCTGGGGTGCGAAGTACTCGTCGAGGCTCTCAGATATGAGAGCGTAGACCTTCGCCTCGTCCTCCGGACGCATGACCCTGATTTCCATCGTCCGTGAATCCCTCCGGCAGTATTTGGTTTATCTGGAACCGAACCTGGGATTCCGCCTCCGCCTGGGGGCCGGAGCGCGCCCGCGGAGGGAATGGGATATGATGCCGATGGCAAGGACCGCTGCGGCCGCCGCGGCGATGCAGTATGCGTACGTACTGTCCCCGTGGTCCTCGGGCACCACGCTGTACTCGGCGGTCCCGGTGAGTTCGGAACCGATGAGACGGACGGTCGCCACGTATGTCCCCTCCCCGGGAGAACGGAACAGAACCGTGCAGGCTTCCGTGATCCTGGTGGTCCCGTCCCCCAACGACCATTCGTAACTGTATCCGGGAGGCCCGTTCACGGAGAGGAGGACCATCTCCCCCGCAGGAGTCATCAGGGTCTCCGCCCGCAGCGACAGTCCGGTTTCCTCCGCTGTGAATATGTTGACGCCGAAGTCCTCCAGGAAGCATGCCGCGAAGAAGCCGGCCGCCTCGGGGGAATCGATGATGACCGCGGTCTCGCGGTTGCGGAGGAAGGAGGATGAGGTCCAGTTGACCGATCCTAGCCACACCCTGTCGTCGGCGATGACCCCCTTGTTGTGTATCAGGGAATACTTCTCCGAGCCGTCCTTGGAAACAGCCTGCACCGCCGTGGCGGAGGAGATCAGCTCTGTGTATGACACGTGCTTGGAGGAGTCCGACTGAGAGGAGTCGAGGATGAACTTGGTGTCGACCCCGCGCTCGGCGGCGGACGCCATCCATGCGACCGGGGACTCGCCGGATACGACGGCGAGGTCGGAACCGAGGTCCATCTGCTCTGCGTAGAGCCTCTCCCCGGCGCCGCCCATGAACCTCTCCATCATTGCGAACGAGTTGTCGGGGGAGAGGACCGGGGTAACAGCAGCGGAGCAGAGGAACGTCTCCGAATGGCCGATCTCTACGGCCGGAAGGTCCCTGCAGGGATTGGAGTTCGGGTATAGTGCCAGCAGTCCCGATACGTCACCCCATTCGGAGGAGAAATCGTTCTCGAAGACACGTTCCATGTAGGCTGCGAAACCCCCGCTGCGGATGACCGCTCCCCAGCCGCGGTTGCCGTATTCCCCCAGATTGCCCGAGGTCCAGTTCTCCGAGGTCATCACCGTCACGGACCCGTCGATCACCGCGTATTTGTTGTGGAGATAGTTGTAACGGTCATCCCCGTATCCGGTGCTGTTGATGAACCTCACCTCCCCGCCGGAATCCTGCAGAGACCTAAGCAGGGATATCTCCTTGCTGAGGTCCGTGCCCAACGGGAAACCCTCCGCTAGGACCCTCACACGGACCCCCGATTCGGACTTCTGGCACAGCAGGGAAATCAGCTCCGGGCTGGTAATCAGGTAGATGGATATGTCGATGGCCGAACACGCCCCCGCGATGCTCTCCATGACGGGGATTCCGCGGCTCTCTGGGAAGGTGAACAGGCCCACCTCCGCTTGGAAGGAAGGGAGCGCGTCCGCGCTCTCGTTGATCCATCCGGGCTTGGTGGAGATCCAATCGGCCGCCCGGCCGGTATCCCCTCCCACGCGCAGGAGGTACCTTCCCGATGAGGTGTCCACGGGTTCCCCGTACCATCCGTCCGTCCCCGGGGATCTGCCGTAGCACACCGAGTCCGCGAGAACGGAGCCATTCATCAGGGACAGCTCGTCCCCCGAATCGGCGAGGATGAACGACCTGCTCTTGGAGATCAGCTCCGATGGATATGTAACGGTCCCGGGGCGGGAATCGAACCAGCAGGTGCCGGACGCCTTCGCCACGGTGAGGCTCCCGCCGGGATGCAGGATGCAAGTTGATACGAAGGTCAGGGTGCCCTCCCCGTCCGTCACTGAATATCCCCGCAGGTCGATGTCGGACCCGCCGGGATTGGAGAGCGTGAACCCTTCGCATCCGGGGTCGACCTCGGTGATGAGGGGTGCGGAAGACGGTGCGGCATCCGAAGGAGATGTGTAGGATGGAACAAGTACGAAGAGCAGTATGGTGAGTACAGCGACAGCGACCGTCTTCCGCATGATACTCATTCGTCATGCGTAATAAAGCACCGGCACACTACAATTAATGCTGACAAAAGTGGCCCCGCCCGGAGGCGGGGAAGATGATTGTGGTTTCAGAGCCCGCTGACGAGGTCCCTGAGGACTGCGCGGGGGTCGGCGGCCTTGACGACTCCGGATGCCAGGAGGACTCCCTCGGCACCGAGCGAAAGGGCTGCGGCGACATCCTTGCCGTTCTTGACACC
>CADAGG010000055.1 GCA_902787415.1 methanogenic archaeon | reverse complement strand
CGCTACGGAATGGTCTCCCATTCCATCATGACCAACCTGCTGGTCAAGAACTGGTGCGCCAAATGGCTGAAGGACGACGGCACGATCTACGCAGGACTGATGTCCGCCCCGGAGGACAACAAGACCGTCGAGACCAACAAGGGATTTTCCGACATGGGAAAAGCCCTCAGGGACGACCCCGCCACGCTGGAGAAGGCGGAGAGCATGCCCGCGGCGGAGTTCGTGGAATGGCTTCAGACCTCCGACTCGCCCTTCAAGGAAGCATACAACTCATTCATCAGGGAGTTCGGCCACAGGTCCGGCACCAGGGAGCTCAACGCCCTCAGATGGGCGGAGGACCCCGAATACATCATGGGTGTGGCAATACAGATGGCCAAGGGAGACTCCGACCTCAGGGAGGAATTCGACCGCAGCGTCGAGCGCAGGAAGGCCACCGAGGAGGACGTCCGCTCCAGGCTCGGGGTGTTCAAGAGGTTCCTGCTGTTCAAGGTCCTCGGCTACGCGCGCACCTACCTCACATTCAGGGAGAACCAGAGGTTCTACCTCGACCACATGATGTACAGGAACAGGCTCATCTTCCTCGAAGAAGGAAGGAGGCTCTGCGAGAAGGACCTCATCGACGAGCCCGACGACATCTTCTTCCTGGAGGACACCGAGGCCATCGGCATCCTCCGCGGAGAACCGATTTCAGATATCAAAGCGGTCATCGCACCCCGCAAGGCGGAGTTCATGAAGTACCGCGACAGGCTCCCGCCGAAGTTCCTGCTCAACGGCGTGGACTTCGACGACGAACCGATCTCCCACGGAGCCACCCTCGTGGGTGCGGCATCCAGTCCCGGCAACTACACCGGGAGGATCAGGGTCATCATGGACGTCAGGGACCTCGGACAGGTGGAGAAGGGAGAGATCCTGGTCACCAGCAACACCGACCCCGGATGGACCGTGGTGTTCTCCAAGCTCGGAGGACTCATCACCGAGACCGGCGGTATCCTCTGCCACGGCGCGGTCATCTCCCGCGAGTACCGCATCCCAGCGGTCACCGCCGTGAAATCCGCCACGACCATCCTCAAGACCGGGGACATGGTATCCGTCAACGGAAGCAAAGGAGAGGTAACAATCCTGGAGGAAAAAGAATGAACGACAATCCCGAATGGAACGAGAGCTACTACTTCAACCTGCACGACCACTCCAACGGAGTGACCGTCTTCATGAGGATCGGCAACAAGCCCAACAAGGACGAGAAGTCGATCTTCCTGTTCGTCATCGAGAAGAACAGAGTCTGCGGAATGAGGAACGCCGTCCCCTGCGACGGGGACAAGACCTCCTGCTGCGGACTCACCTTCGAAAAGAAAGAGGATGTCTGGCACATCGTGTACAACGGTCCCCTCTTCGATACCGCGGCCGAGAAGCCCGTGCCCCTGGTGTCCTGCATGGACATCGAATGGAGGCCGGTCAACCCCGAGATGGACTACCGCGACTGCGTGGACGCCCACGGCACAGCTCTGTCGGCAAGCACCGCCTCGGAGCACTACGAGCAGTTCGGCATCGTCAAGGGAAAGCTCTGCATCAACGACCTGTCCTACGACATCTCCGCCACCGGCGAGCGTGACAAGAGCGTCGGCGTGCGCGACTGGGGAGCGTCCAAGATGTGGATGTGGCTCAACTCCGTGTACGGCGACGACGTCGGATTCAACGCCACCAAGCTCTGCACTGCCTACGGCGACGTGGATGCCGGATTCTACGGCACCGCACAGTCCAACGACCCCGTCGTGAAGATCGATATCGATGTAAGCTACGACGGCAACATGCCCGCCGGCTACGACATGACCATGCACGGCAAGAGCGGGAAGACCTATGCCGTGAAGGCCAAGATCCTCGGCAAGGCGGTCCTGCCCATGCAGGGCAGCAAGGACATGCTCCTGGTCGAGACCATCTCCGAGACGGTCATGGACGGCCGTACCGGTTACGGTATCGCGGAGTTCCTGATCCCTGCCCAGAGGCAGTGAAACATTACAAAACGCCGGGGTCCTCCCCGGCCCTTCCTTTTCTATGAAAATTCAAAGACCCAGCAGCACCAGGACGACGGCGATGCAGAGGGGGATGGCGATGTTGTCGAGGTCACCGGGCACGACTGCTTCGGCCACCGATGCGATGACTCCCGCGAGGGCCGCATAACCGATGGCTGCGACCGCAGTGACATAAGGCACGCGGGACACGGGAATCATTCCCTGGGAGACCAGCCATCCGTAGTAGGCGATGATGACAAGGGATACGAGGAACGTGGCGAGGAACACCGCGAAGCTTCCCTCGGCGGACTTACCGTTGATGATCTTGTGCTTCCCGTACTTCTTCCCGATGACGCTTCCGAAACCGTCACCGCGGGTCATGGCCACGATGGCGATGGTTGCCGCCAGCCAATGGTCGAAGAAGAACGCCACCATGATGATGATCGTCATCACGTAGAGGAACAGACCGTAGCGGTGTCCCATGTCGCTGGTGATGGCACCGAGCTTGGAATCCGAGACGGGATTGCCGGGGAACATGGCGAAGAACAGGATGACCTCGAAGGGTATCGCGAAGAACACCAGCATGATCCAGTTGGCGGTGAAGGCCCACCAGACGTAGATGAACGCACCGACACCGATATGGACGATCTTGCGGACGTCCCAGTTCCAGCCCTTCTTCTGGACGAACTGGCTGAGGCCGAGCGCCGCCCCGATGATGAGGTAGACGAGAATCAATGCGATGATGTCCTGGGTTTCCATCCGTACACGTCCTTAACGGGATAAATCAGATATGGGGCATGTTGCCCGCGTTCATATACCCTGCGATTGTCTGGGACTGCAACAGCAAGTAAAAAGGGATCCCCGGATGGTTCCGGGGAAAGGGGTTTTTGTGACTTTCACTTCTTCTCCATCTCGCGGTCGACCTCGGTGACGTCATCGAGGGTCATACTGCTGTACTCATGGGTCTTGTCCTTCTTGGTCAAGAAGAAGAACGTTCCCGAGATCAGGAATATGATGGCTGCCGCGAAGAAGATGATGAGGATCACGATGACCGCTGCCGCCAGGAGGGCCTCTAGGATTCCCGTATACCATGCGTATATCAGAGATGCCACGAGTGCGATGAGCAGCAACAGCGCTCCGATTGCGTATCCGTCCTCTTTGGTCATGTTCATCAGTTCTGTTTCTCAGGCAAGAAAGGGACGAGCGCCAGGGCAAGGTCTGCCAGGGTCATGGATTGGATCACTACCTTTCCGGGTCCGGTCAGGGTGGTCACGAAGAGTCCCTCTCCGCTGAAGAGTGCGTTCTTGATTCCGGTCGATGCGATGTCGTACTGCACGCCCTCCTGCCATGCGACGGCGTTGGAGGTGGAGACCTTGAGCACCTGTCCGGGACCGAGGTCGACGACGTTGAAGTCTCCGCAGGCGTGGATGAATGCCATTCCGCTTCCGGACAGCTTCTGAAGGATTAATCCCTCTCCTCCGAAGAAGATGGATCCGAGCTTCTTCTGGAAGGCCATGTCAAGGTTGACGGACTTCTCGCTGCAGAGGTAGGCGGTCTTCTGGCAGAGCCATGCTCCCTTGCCCACATCGATGTCGAGGATCTTTCCGGGTGCGTTGCCGGCGAGGCTGACGGTTCCGGGACCGTTGGCTGCGGTGTAGTTCACGAGCATGAAGGAGGATCCGGAGAGGGACCTCTTCAGACCGGAAAGGAAACCGCCCTCCATCTTGGAGGCCATGGTCACATTGCCGGACATGGTAACCATTGCACCGGCCTGGGACTGGAGAGTCTCCCCGGGCTCGATCTCGGCGTTCACGAACTGAAGGTTGCTACCGGTAATAGTGTATTTCATGCGCTCTAAATCGGGATATTACCTTAAAAAACTTGATACGAAAAAGACAGTTAAGAAGGACTCCCCCGAAGGGGAGTAAGAGGTTTCAGTGACTGTCCTTAGGGATTCACATTCCGAACTTGGCCTTGACATCGCTGTCAAGGAGGCCCATGAACATGAAGACTCCGATGATCATCATGCAGATTCCGATGGGGATGGTGATGATACCGAAGAGGGCGATGACACCACCGATGATGGTGAGGAGGAACAGGATGAGGAGGATGATCCAAACGATCTTGTCCACAACAGATTCCTTTCCGTCGGTGATCTTCTTGTAGAGGAAGAGTGCGATAACACCGATGATGATGTCGATTACTCCGTTTGCGAGGAGAGCGTTGTTGAAGAAGCCGCCGATGATCTCGAAGACTCCGCCAACGATGCGCACCATTGCGAAGACCTTGACGAACTCGCAGATGATGTCGAATTTGTCGTTGAGTGCTCCGCCGCTTACGCCGAGTTTGTCACTGATTATGTTAGATCCGGTCTGACCCCTGACCCTCTGTGCGAAGGCAAGGTAGAGGAATCCTCCGATGAGGGTTCCCACTGCTACGATGATGTTGGCGACCTGAATGTCGCTTCCATCGACGACCTCCCAGATCATGGTGACGATGGCCATCACGATGGAGACAATGGCAAGGATGAGCAGTGCGAGACCGGCATGGTCCTGATTATCGAAGAATGCCATGCCCACATGATGTAAAAACCTGCTATTAATACATTTTTAAGGATTTATCAAAAATCCAATATGCGTTGATACACAGAAGGTGTCCAACGAAAAATGCGAGAAAGAAAAGTGATTCTCCCCCGAAGGGGAGAAAGGAAGTTTTAGCTCAGATTCCGAACTGGTCGCGGACGTTGATGACGTAGACCAGGAGGACGAGGTAGAGGATACCCTCAACCAGGGATGCGATGGCGGTGATGATGTTGACGCCGAAGACGCCGAGGATTCCACCAATGAATCCGAGGAGGAAGATGACCACGAGGACGATCCAGATGATCTTGTCGCCAAGGGTGTCCTTGCCGTCGTTGATCTTCTTGTTAGCCCAGGTAAGGATGACCCAGATGATGACACCGACAACGATGCTGATTGCTCCCTCTGCCCACATCTGTGCGATGAAGTAACCGATACCTCCGATGATTCCAGAGATAAGGCTGGCGTATGCAACAGCTGCGATGAAGGCGCTGATTACCTGGAACTTGGAATAGGATCCATCTTTGATGTCCTTTCCGAGCTTGAAGTAAACGATAGCAGCGACAAGGGAACCGACTCCGATGACTGCGAATCCGACTTTCTTGAGCATTTCCCAATCTTTGCACTCATCGAGGATGAAAGGTGCAATGATTGCGAGGATACCGGCAACAATCATGATGATACCGGCGATCCAGAGCAGGAGACCTGCGTTTTTAGTATCGTCAAAGAACGACATGAGTAGTTATCTTCTAAACAGTATATATATGATTCGTTAAAACAGCCGTGAAGGGTTTATAAAACTACCGTGCTTTGGACGAATCCCATGTGCATTAACCCAGCAAAGGTTTTTTCAAGCACGGTATGAAGAGTTGGATAAGATGTTTGAAGAGTATGAAGGAATCACTTTTTCTTCTTCATCTTCTTCTCGAGTTTCTCGAGTTTCCTCTTGGCTTCGGAATCGCCTGCGTCAGCTTTCTTCTGAAGCTCTGCGGCTTCCGCCTTGTCCTGCTGAGCCTTCTTGGTCAGCTGCTTCTTGCTCATAGGCATGTTAATTTCCTCGAAGGTGACTGTTGATTTCCGTATATACGCATTTTCAAAATTGTGCCTGCTTTTTCTTTCACCGAAGAAGATGATATAAGGTGGTAATCCCTTCCCGCAATGTTCGGAGGGGACATATTGGCGAAAAAACACACGGCGAGACTCGATTCTGGATTCATTCCGTCCGTGAATTTCCCCGAACAGTCCCTGAGGGTTTCCGCAGGCAGACATCCTGTGGTCCCCTACGTCCCCTCCCGCTACAGGAATCCCGATTATACCGTACTGAACGAGGAACAGATCTGGTCGTACCTTACCTGGAAGGAAGACCTGGACGAGGGCATGCACGTGAAGGCGGACCTGGGGTACGTCAACCTCCTGATCTCGGAGACGCTGTGCTCCGACATGCCCCCGATCCGCAGGAAACAGAGACTGCTGGCACTGTACGGTTACTTCGATGACGACCCTGCGCTCCGCGGAGATATCGCCTCGGCCGTATTCGACCTCTGCGTGTCGGAGGGGATGACCCTCCCGATCATCGATTACGGCAGCCCGGTACTGAACGACATAGCCTCCGCCGAGGCGTTCTCCTCCCCGCCATCCTTCGTCTCCGCGGATTTCATCAAACTCTTCCGCCCGGGATTCAGCGAGAAGCTCACCGGAGCATTCAATGCCACGATGCGCGAGCTCGACCGCCTGCTGAGGACCGAGGACGGCAAAGGAGTGGTGGAGACCTACGGGAACGGCACCCGCTCCTTCGAGCACCGCCTGTTCCCCGGAAGACCGTTCATGAACGGCGGGAACACGGTCATGAGTATTCCTGACGCCCGTATCGCGGGCCGCTTCGGAGATGCGGTGCGTGCGGTGTGCGACCTCGTTTCCGGGAAGAAGCCCAAGGCCGGCATCCTTCCCGACTACCTGACGCCTGCGGCTTCGGTGGACGACCCCGAGTTCCGCAGCTCCCCCGTTTACCGGGTAGAGGAGGGTCCGTACGGCAGGATGCACATGCTCTTCGGCTACCAGCCCCTGCCCTCCGATTTCACTAAACAGATGAGGGCCCGCTGGGAGGAATACAGCAACAAGGCCTGTGCTTACGTGCCTTCCGGCACCTCCCGCGCACATTACTCCGAGATGGACAGGGCCCAGACAGCCTACTTCCGCTACTGGAAGAACGAGATCCGCGAGGACAGGTACCCCGAGACGGATACGGGATACGTTTGGCTGTTCGCCAACGAGCAGATCTCCTGCTTCCGCAACCGCGCGGAGGTCTACCGCCGGCTCTGCGGCATGTGCAAAGCGTACGATTTCACCGAGCACGGCCTGCTCCACCGCCTCTGCTTCGAATATGCGGTCCTCTTCGGGCTCCCCCCGAGGTTCGCCACCTCCGCCCACCCCGAGAGCGTGTCGGCGGTCCTGATCGAGTTCATAAAAGGGCACGACGCCGAGGTACTTCCCTCCTGTTTCGCTGCGAGGGCCTTCGACGATGCCTGCTGCAAGGTGGCCTGCGATGCCCTGAGGCAGATATCCCAGATGCTCTCGGAAGCGGGCACTCCCCTGGAGACCCTCGGAGGCGTAAAGACCGCTCCCTTCAAGTTCGCAGTGTTCTCTGCCACGGGACTCGGACACGCTCTCAGGACCACTGCATGGGCCGATCTCCCGAAGGTGGAGAGCGGCGGCCGCCTGGAGGGGCTCCTGAGGTTCCTGCTCTGCGAGTCCGTGGAATGGATGCGCATGACGAAGGGCAGGAAGGAGGAGAACAGGACGTTCCTGTTCGAGGGCATCGACTGCGGAAGGATCCTGGAATCCTGCGTCTCCCGCAGGATGTCCTCGGGTACGGTGAGATCCTACGAGAAGCTCGACCTGGAGGCGATCGCCAGGGCCGAACGCGATCTCGACGAGGTGACCCGCATTATGGCCACCGGGGAGGAGCCCGAGGAGGAGGCCCCTGCCGAGGAAACCTCCGAAGAGCCCGGCGGATGGGGTTCGTTCGCCGAATCGCTCACCGAGGCAGAAGCGGAGTATCTGCGCTCCGCACTCGGAAACAGACTGAAGAAGAAGGACGGATCGATCGAGGACTCCGTCAACGGCAAGGCTCTCGATGCGATAGGGGACACCGTCCTGGAAGGAGGGAGCATCGTGGAGGACTACCGCGAAGACCTGGAGGGGATACTGTGAGCAACAGGTTCTCCGAGCAGAGGTCGAAACTGGCCTCCGAGATTCCCGGGTATGCGGATAAGACCGCTCCCGAGTGCAAGGCGGTGGGCATCACCCTCAGATATCCGGTCTACACCGACCTCACCGCCGACCAGCTGGAATACTATCTCTATTGGAGGGGCACCCTGGGCACCCCCGCATTCAGACGGGCGGCCGAGGGATACACATGGCTGCTGGTCAGCGAGCTCCTCAACACCTCCCCCGAAAGGATCGCCGCGATGTGCTCGCATACGGGCAGGGACGGCTCCCCCGTCTATCCCTCTCTGCTCGGCACCGCCGCGGAATGCGCCATGGTGTTCGGCACCCCTCTCCCGGAGTTCGCCCCGTGGATGGCTTCCGTCAGGGAATGCGACTTCCTCTCGAGGGCCTTCTGCCAGCCCGTCTCCGACATCCCTCCCGAGGCGCTCCCCGAATATGTGCCAGACGTCATGCTCAGGATCAAGGACAAGGCGGCGTTCTCCCGCTTCTCGGGCACCGTCCTGAGAGAGTACGACGCCCTGCTCAGGAAGAAGACCGGCAGGAGTCTGAGGCAGACCTTCCTGAGACCCGCGAAACAATCCCTGCTCCCCTTCGCGCAGTACGCCCACCTGGGGAGGAAGACCCCCGTCGAGAAGATAGTGTGGGCACCCTTTGACGATTCCGTGAAGGACCTCTTCAACATCCTCTGCGACGTCTACTCGGGCAGGCCCGTGCCCAAATCGACGGAACTGCCGCTCAAGGGCGATCTCGTCTCGGCTGCCGACCGTGTGCTCGCATCCAAAGAATACACCAAGGGCCCCTCGCCCTTCTCCAAACCCGAGGGGATCAGGTTCAGGATGTTCGGCAGCGTCTGCACATCCCTCGGACCTTCCTGCCTCCGCGACCCCTCCGCCGGGTCGTCCAGGAATCGCTGCACCATGGGCGACATACTCACCTTCTCCGCCATGCCCCACAGGGG
>CADAGG010000054.1 GCA_902787415.1 methanogenic archaeon | reverse complement strand
GGTCATGACCACGATGTTGCCTCTGAAAGAGGGGTCGGTGAGACTCTTCTGATAACCGCATTCTTCGGTCGTGAAAACGACTTCTCCGAAAGCCTCGGTATCGTATCCGAAG
The DNA here is from genome assembly GCA_902787415.1 of methanogenic archaeon. Taxonomy (GTDB): domain Archaea; phylum Thermoplasmatota; class Thermoplasmata; order Methanomassiliicoccales; family Methanomethylophilaceae; genus Methanomethylophilus. Next base: position 7,152 of record CADAGG010000054.1, on the reverse strand, counting down.
GAAGTTCCTTCATATACGGTCCCGTCGTCAAGGACTAAGAAACTTTTTGCCATCAAAGTTTCAACGATTCCTAGTATCTATATAATGCGCGCGGGCGGTAAAAAACACCCCTAAATATAGGGTGTCTGAAATCCGACAAGAGCCCGGAGAGGAGGTTGGTTTTTCGGGTCGTTCCGAGCGGTGGCGGTCGCCCGGCGGTGCGGACCGTAGGTCGGACGCCCGGTCGCGGTCACAGGAGCGGGGCCATGTAGATCGGGAGATAGGTGATTTTGCCATCTGTTTGGATGTCCGCGGAGTGAACAACATACACTTTTCCAAGTCTGGCACTATACTTGTCCATGAACCTGTCAAGGGATTTGTGTTTGGTGGATCTGGCGGATTTCACTTCTACGGGGATAAGTTTTTTCTTTTTCACGAGGATGAAGTCGACCTCGCAGAGATGTTTGTCATCATGCTCCAAGTAGAATTCGTGGAAGTACAGGCGGTGTCCTGCGGACACGAGTTCCTGCGCTACCATGTTCTCGAAAAGCATACCTTCGTTGATGGAGAGGTCGGACTTCGCCAGACTCACGAATACGGATTCATCCACGATGCCTGTATCGAATGCCAGCGTGATTAGGAGTCCGGTGTCGAGGAGATATGTCTTGAATCTTCTGAAATCGTTGTTCAGGTTCATGGCCGGATTAGGATCCGTGTTCGAGAGGCACATGTTAATGATTTTGGATTCGCTCAGCCAATCGAACTGATACTGGAGTTCCTCGGTCAGTCCTCCTGCAACAGCGTCTCCCGGTCTGAACACTTTGTTACGTGCGGCCAGCCTGCTGGGGATACTTTCGAAGATCTTCTCGGTTATGACTCCTTTTTCGAGATTCTTGTGCATATCCGCCTTGTAAAGTGCGATAATCTGGCGTTTGATTTTTTCTGAATCCCTTATGTCGTGTTTCTCGAGGTATGCAGCAACGGATGCGGGCATGCCCCCGGTAATCATGTAAAGCCTGTACTTTTCCAGAAGTATGCTATGGACCGTGTTGCCGAAAGGTTCGAGAGACCGGAAATGTTCACGGATGAGGTCCATGGTATTCTCGTCACCGTTGGCCCATAACCATTCCTCGAAATCCATCGGATACATCTGTATGGGTTCTTCTTCGGAGGGGATGGTGATATCCTTCACATTTTCTTTGAGAGAGATGAGGGAACCGGTCTCTATGTAATCGTACCTGCCGTCCGCCACGAGATATTTGATAAGGGCTCTGGCTTTGGGGTAGTTCTGCACTTCGTCGAACACTATCAGGGACTTACGCGGTTTCAGACTGACCCCGTAAAGAAGGGAAAGATTGGATGTGAGCAGACCCGTGTCGTAACCGTATTTTTCGAACAGATCTATGGTGCCTGGCCTGGGCCTGTTGAAATCAATCAGAAGATAGGAGTCGTATTCGTTCTTTGCGAATTCTTCAACGATTGTGGATTTGCCTACACGTCTTGCACCTTCGATCAGGAGGGCGCTTTTCCCGTCGTTTTCTCTTTTCCATTGGGAAATTCTTTGGTAAATTTTACGTTTGAAGATACTGGAACTCATACCGTTAATGTAATCTATTAACTTGCTAATATATTTTCCCGTAATAGAATATAGCTCTAAATCAAAGTTTCCCTCATTACGATTTAGGTATAATTGGAAGTTTCCCGCATTAGAATTGGGGCCAGATTAGAAGTTTCCCGTATCAGTCTAAAAACACAAAGCACAATCGTCATAAACCCGCATCAGATATGCCGTATCATGCGCATTCTCGGAAAAGATGCGGGGCGCGGGGAGATAAAGGTCCTCCCCGAGACCGACGACGACATTTGGCACCTCTACAACGTGATATGTGTAGGGGACCTGGTCACGGCCTCCACCACCCGCAGGGACGAGAAGGCGGACGACAAGCTCCGCGCCGAGAGGGCGGAGAAGAAGCGCATGACCCTCGGGATCCGCATTGAGAAAATCGAGTTCGAGCAGGACAGCATGCGCATGCGTCTTCTGGGTACCATCGAGGAGGGTCCCCAGGACATCGGACAGCACCACACCCTCATCATCGAGGTGGGGGAGCAGCTCCGCATCGGGAAGGCCCACTGGAAGAGCACCCAGGTCGAGAGACTGGAGTCGGCTGTCAAGGACACCGTCAAACCGAGGATCGTCTTCGTCTCTTTGGATCAGGACGAGGCCACCGTCGCCGTGCTCAGGGCGTACGGTCTCAAGGAGATCGTGACGGTCAGATCCATGCGCTCCGGCAAGCAGTACGACGAGAAAGGCAAGCCCTTCGACTACCACGGGGAGATAATCTCCAAGCTGAAGTCTGTGGCCACCCCCGAGATGCCCCTGGTCCTGCTGGGCCCGGGATTCGAGAAGGAGGAGCTGGCGGAGGACATCGCGCATCTGCCCAAGGGCACCTTCGGGCAGGTCTTCGTGCAGCAGACCGGGCAGTCGGGCATGGCGGGCGTGAACGAGCTCATCAAGAGCGGTCTCGGCTCCCGGATCCTCAGGGAGTCCACCGTGGGCGCGGAGATGGAGCTGGTCAACAGGCTCATGGAGGAGATCGGCAAGAACGGCCTCGCCACCTACGGTCCCGCCGAGGTGGAGTCCGCAGCGGACTCGGGCGCGGTGGAGAACCTCCTCATTCTGGACACTCTTCTCAGGGAGAAGGACCTCGACAGGGTGGTGCATGCGGTGGAGCAGCAGAACGGTACCTTTACCGTAATCTCGAGCGAGCACGATGCCGGGAAGCAGCTCGCGGCACTGGGCGGAATAGCCGCCATTCTCAGATACAAACTTTCCTGAAAACCAATTGCTGGGTCTATCGTTTTTCCGACTCAGCTGCGCCTGAGGTAGGCGATGATCTCGAGGGTCGCGATGATTGCGACACCGGCGATGGCGACCAGCACGTGGGCCCAGGTGTCGATGTGGTTCGGGGTGAAGAACAGCACCGCGAAGTCGAACAGGATGATGAAGAACCAGTCGTTGACGGTCATGACGAAGCGCAGGAACCTGTCGATCCTGGGGCGGGGCCTGCCGGTACCGGCGGCGATGGCCTTCCTCTCGGAATCGAGGAAGACACGCAGCAGATACTTGATGTTCATGACGGTCCTGTGCAGGATGGGCACCAGCACCAGGAAGTCGAGCAGCAGGATGAGGGTGGTCGTCAGGTAAAGGCTGACCGATTCCGGCGTGTGGTCGTTGATGAAGTCCGCGAAGCCGGGGGTGGTCAGCACGAAGATGATCTGGACGATGACCACCAGAACCAGAGTGAAGTACAGAGATGCCATCCTGGAGCGGAAGTTCGCCATGGTCTCTTTGGTGGCGAGAGACATCTTGGCGTAGTAGTTCGACCTGGCGACTTCCAGTTTCAGGAAGCCGTTGACCAGGGGCTGCGGGGTGTGGACCTGTACGAAGTTCCCGATCCTCTCGACCTGCCTGCTCACCAGGGGCAGCGCGATCATGGATACCAGGGCGGCTCCGATGATCGATGAATATAGATCGCCGGAGATGATGCCGTTGACGTACGCCTCCTTGCTGATGATGAAGGCGAACTCACCCATGGCCAGCAGGGCGATGGAACAGTAGTAGGCGGTGCGGAGGGGCTTGTTGCCCAGGAAGTAGCCGATTCCCACGGAGCTGCTCATGAACACGAAGTAGATACCGTAGATGATGAGGATGGTGACGATGTTGTTGATGATGGATTCGGGGGTGATGAGCAGACCGATGGAGATGAAGAACATCATCATGAAGACGTTCTTCATGGGCTCGATCTCGTGCTCGATGCGTTTGTGCTGTTTGGACTGCGAGACGATGACTCCCATCAGGAAGGCCCCGATTGCCATGGACATACCGATGTACACGGACAGATATGCGAGTCCGAAGCAGAGACCCAGAGCCAATACAAGGAGAGCCTCCATGGAGAATTTCTCGCTGATGTAATCCAGCAGTTTGGGTATGGTGATCAGTCCGATACCTATGGCACCGACCATGAATATGATGACGGTGAACAGCATCCAGATGATGCCCATAATGTCCATCTCGCTCCCCGTCATGAGAGGGGAGATGGCGGACAGGATCAGGACCTGGGCCACGTCCTCGATGACCATGATGAAGATGATGGTCTCGATCTCGGCATGGTTGATACGGTCCTGCTCGGCCAGGACGATGGTGACGACCGCGGTGGACGAACCGGAGATGATGGCCCCCAGGACGATGGACTGCAGCATGCTGAGACCCAGGATCATTCCCGCGATGACTCCCGCGGTAAGCATCACAGGCACGATGATCATGACGATCATCATGGCGAAGGGACCCATCTTGCGGAGCTTCTTCAGGTTGAGCTCCATACCGATGCAGAACATCATCAGGACCAGACCCAGATCGGCCAGGAACTCGACGATCTCATTGGTCTCGCTGGAAAGACCGGACCAATAATTGCTGAGGATGATACCGCTCACGATATAGCCGATTGCTGCCGGCATCTTCAATTTCTTGAAGACGATGGAGCACAGGCCGCCGATTAACAGCAGCATGGCCATGTTGATGAGCAGAACCGCCTCTTCCGTGATGCATCCCCAGCTTTCCTTATATTAAGCCAATTAAAAAAAGTATTGCAGAGACAGATGTCTATTGCGCAGTGCCAAGCACATGATTCGCGTCCCTGCAAGGCGGAACCGGCCGATGCGGAACCCCTAAATGACCGTTAATGTCTGGGTCATGTACTTATCCATACATCGCCGTACGAATAATTTTTTATCTTTCGGAAATTTTCGTGGGATGTTAGTGTCCTCTGGGACAGATAAAGGAGTCATAAGAAATGGATGGAAAACAGGTTCGTCTTGAAAGGATCATGGACAGGAAGACCGGCCGTGCGGTGCTGGTGCCGATGGATCACGGAATATCCAACGGCCCGATGGACGGTCTCATCGATATGAAGGCGACCGTCGATGCGGTCACCAACGGAGGAGCGACCGGAGTCATCATGCACAAGGGTCTCATCAGGTACTCGTACCGCGGATCCGGAAAGGACGTCGGTCTCATCATGCACCTCTCCGCCTCCACCGACATCGGTGTTTCCGTCAACCACAAGGTAAACATCACCACCGTGGAGGAGGCAATCAAGCTCGGAGCCGACGCGATATCCATCCAGATCAACTTCGGCGACGAGTACGAGCCCGAGATGCTCGAGTCCGCCGGAGACGTCGCCAGGAAGTGCAACGAATGGGGAATGCCCCTGGTCATCATGGCCTACCCCCGCGGCCACGACGTCAACTCCTTCGACCCCGACCACATCGCCCATGTAGCGAGGGCGTCCGCCGAGATCGGCGCGGACATCGTGAAGTGCTCCTACACCGGCGACATCGACTCCTTCAGGAAGGTCACCAAGGGTGCATTGGCCCCAGTCCTCATCGCGGGCGGCCCCAAGATGGACACCGATATGGACGTCCTGCAGATGGTCTACGACTCCATCCAGGGAGGCGGAAAGGGAGTGTCCATGGGAAGGAACGTGTTCCAGAACAGGAACGTCGAGGGAATCACCAGGGCCATCTCCAAGATCGTCCTCGAGGACTACACCGTCGAGGAAGCCGCCAAGTTCCTGAAGGAATGAACATGGACGGAAAGAAGATCTTCGTAAGGGCGGACCTGCCCGCAGACAAGGACGACCGCAAGGACCTGGTCACCAACGGACTGGAGTCCGGAATAGTCAATTTCATCCTCCGCAAGGGCGACGAGGCCTTCGAGGACCTCGGCAAGATGGACCAGGTCATCTACTTCGAGAAGGGGAAGCCCGTCTCCGATGACATCGAGTTCTCGCAGATCGACACCCCCGCCGACCAGGAGAGGGTGCTGAACCTCGTGGGAAAGAAGAAGACCATCATCGTCGAGACCTCCGACTGGACCATCATCCCCCTGGAGAACATGATCGCCAAGTTCAGGACCGCCGGCACCGAGATTCTGGCAGTAGCGAGCAGGAAGGAGGAGGCCGAGCTGTACCTCACCACCATGGAGAAGGGAGTGGACGGAGTTGTCATCGAGACCGAGGACCCCCTCGCCATCGGCAAGTTCAGGGATCTGCTCACCGTAAGCGAGCCCGTGGAGCTGCAGGAGGTCGAAGTGGTCTCCGTCGAGCCCGTGGAGATGGGCGACAGGGTCTGCGTGGACACCTGCTGCCTCATGAAGCCCGGAGAGGGAATGCTCTGCGGTTCCTATTCCAATTGCTTATTCCTCGTCCAGAGCGAGAGCGAGGCCAACGGATACGTCGCCACCAGGCCCTTCAGGGTCAACGCGGGCGCGGTCCACATGTACTGCATGGTGCCCGGAGGAGGCACCAGATACCTCTCCGAAATCTCCGCCGGGGACCCAGTCCTCGTCTGCGACAGGAAGGGTAATGTCCGCAGTGCCAGCGTGGGCAGGTGCAAGGTCGAGGTGAGGCCTCTCCTGATCGTCACCGCCACCGATGGGAACAAGACCTACAACGTCATCCTGCAGAACGCCGAGACCATCAAGGTCGTCACCCCCAAGGGTTCCGAGAGCGTCACCAAGCTGAAGAAGGGCGATAAGATCCTCGCCCATCTCACCTCCGGAGGAAGGCACTTCGGAATGAAGGTCGAGGAGACCATCACGGAGAAATGAGAATGCGCGTGTGCGCCTCCTACGGCGCCGTCCCCGACGGACCGGCCGACGCCGACATGCACGAGATACGTCTCGACGTGTTCCCGACTGTCCCCCTCTTTGCCGGCACGGACGACATAGTGACCCTCGCCGGGAAGGACATCTCCTGCGTGCCGAAGGGCTTCCAGGGACTGGTGGACGTGGGGGATTCGGATGTTGATATCCCGTACAGGAAGATCCGCTCCGTCCACGATTACGAGAAGACCCCTTCCGCCGAGGTCCTCGCACGCACGCTCAACACCGGCGACCAGGAATTATCGAAGTACGCCTGCATGGTGAACTCCTTCGCCGATCTTCACAACATTTACATGGCATCCAAGCAGGTCTCCCGCAAACATCTCATCCTGGGGATGGGGGAGACCGGATGCGTCACCAGGATCAGACAGAGGACCCTGGGCAACGACTTCACCTTCGGATACGTGGGTAAGAAGACCGCCGCTGGACAGCTGTCCGCGGAGGAGATGAAG
>CADAGG010000053.1 GCA_902787415.1 methanogenic archaeon | reverse complement strand
GACGAAGAGGATGAAGAAACGGACGAATGAACTGGATCCGTTCAAATTCTGTAAAATCCGAAAAAGTATGGCGGGCGTATTGGGATTCGAACCCAAGTCTGGGGCTCCGCAAGCCCTCAGGATATCCAAGCTACCCCATACGCCCGTGGATTTTATGCGGTCTTATCCTTTCGGATAGGTAAGTGGTTTCTACCTTCAAGCCTCAGGGTGGCAGAGGTAGCGAGTGATGTATCCGGCGATCTTGTTCCTCATGGGGACGGTGGAAACGTCAGTCAGCTGGGCGACCATCTCTTTGTTGTTGTCGAAGTCCTTGCTGAACGCCTGAGGATATTTGTTGATCAGTTCGATGGATACTCTCTTGATGTAGGTGGGTCTTATTCTTCCCATATCGTTCACCGAGTTATGTTGTGTGTGATAGGTATGCTCTATTTAAAAGTAAGTGCGGGGACAGGGGGATTTCCCCCGTCCTTCGGACACCTCACTCCTCTTTGACTGTCAGGAACTCCGCCTTGCGGGAGTGGCCGCAGCATTTCTCGCCCTCGGGGCAGGGCCCCCTGACGCAGGAGGGTCCGCCGTAGGCGAAGATGTTGGGGCAGGCCTCCTTGCAGAGCCTCAGCATCTCGTCGGCCAGCTGCCTGATCTCGGTCTGGGCGCGGTTGCAGCACCTCAGGGTGAAGAAGTGCATGAGCTGGCGGGCGTTCATGGTGACGGTGATGTTGGTGGTGCAGGCATTGGGCAGGACGTACCTGGCGTCCTCCGCGATGATGCCGAGGTCCTCCAGCTTGTTGTAGGTGTCCCAGATCTGCTGCATGAGGTCGTCGAAGATCTTCTTGGCCTCGGGATTCTTGGCGATCTCCTCGGGCACCACGTAGTCCGGGGTGTTGAGGGAAACGTACCTCTGGCTCTGCTGGGAATAGGAGGCGATCCTGTGCCTCACGAGCTGGTGGGTGAGAGAGCGGGATACCCCCTCCACGGAGAAGGTGAACACCGCGTGCTCGATGACGGAGTGGTGTCCCATGGCGACCACGTTCGCCAGGAACTTGGCGGGGTCCTTCATGGTGTCGTACAGTTCGCCGGCGGGTTTCGCCGAGTAGCAGGAACGGGCGGCTGCGGCGCAGACCCTGTCCGCGTCGGGTGTGTGGGCTAAAAGTTTCACTATCATTGTTCCGGAGACTCCCAAAATTCTGTTTTAAGCTCTTTGAGGCGTTTGTCGTCCATGATTTCGGCGAGACGCACGGCGCGCACCTCGAGGTCGGACGGAAGGAGTTTGAGAAGGCCGTCGACGTGGCCGTCGCCTACGACGGCGACCACGTTGCGGTGGGCGGAGCAGACCTTCGAGATCTCCTTCGCCATGTGTTCGTTACGTTCGTCGATGAGCACCCTCACCAGCGTGGGGTACTTCTTACGCATGTTCTCTATGTAGGCCGCCTGGTCCTTGGAATAGTCCGCCTGGGTCTTGTTCACCCTGCGCTTCTTGAAGAGGTTGTCGGCGATGCCGGACATCTTGTAGCGGAACCTCTCCCCGCCGGACATCTCGTTCCACATCTTCTCCATGGTCTCCTGCGCGTCGAGGTCGATGCGGAAGATCTCGGCGTCCACGGATTTCGCCGCGCCGATAGCGGCCACCATGTCGGCTCCTGCAGAACTGCTGTTGTCCTTGGAGACCCTCTCCTGGTATTTGGCGGACTGGCGGTAGACGGGGGAGGCGTTCTTCATGCGCTCCTCCTTGGACGCGTCGGGGTCGATTCCCTTGGCGATGAGGTCCTCCCTGAGGGCCTCCTTATCGCCGGTGATGGCGTGATACCTCAGATCGTCCAATTCCACGCAGACGGCATCCGGCCAGCACTGACGGGTGAGGAATGATACCGCCTCGCCGATTTTGAAAACGTGTCCGGTGCCGATTATCGTGAGCATGCGTGTTCCGGAAACGATATGCGCTTACCGATAAAAAGAACTTCATTCGGTGAGGCGTTTGTCGTCGGAGTTAACGGCGCATCCCTGCACCCAGGGACCGTCGTAGACGATGGATCCGTCCGCCGCGTAGTACCTGCCCTCGCCTTCCATGGTGTTGTTGGCGAAGCTGCCCTCGTACCTGTCGCCGTTGGCGAAGTAGCGGATCCCGTGCCCTGCCATGACTCCGTTGGAGAAGTCGCCTTCGTACTTATCGCCGGAGGGCCAGGTCATGACCCCGTGGCCGGATATGGTGTCGTCCAGGAAATCGCCGTCGTAGATCCTTCCGTCGGCCCAGGCGTAGCGTCCGTGTCCGTTGAAACGGCCGTTCCTGAACTCCCCGGTGTAGAGATTGCCGTTGTCCCAGGAGAACATCCCGTGGCCGTGCTCGGTCTTACCGTCCTCAGCCACCTGTCCCAGGTAGAAGCCGTCAGCATACTGAATCCTGACATAATCCTCAGGCATTTCCATGGTCCGACTGATGCGCTCCCGCTAGATAATAACTTATCCCGAAAGAGGATACGGGTCCGCATGCTGAGCAAGTACGACCTGGTCTGTTTCGACATGGACGGCACCCTCACCAGGGTGAGGAGCACATGGAAATGGATCCACGAATGCCTCGGGACCTCCAACGAGGAGGGTTACAAAGCGTTCATCAACCAGGAGATCACCGAGAGGGAGTTCATGCGCAGCGACATCGGCACCTGGAAGAAGGTGAAGCCCGACCTCTGCGTGAAGGACCTTATCGGCATCTTCCAGAAGGTACCGCTCATCAACGGCATCCAGGAGACCGTGGCGTCCCTGCAGGAGGCCGGCATGAAATGCGTCATCGTCAGCGGGGGCATAGACATCGCCGCCAAGATGATCAAGAACGAGTTCGGCTTCGACGACTTCATCTCCGATGCATTGGAGATCGATGACGACGGGAAGCTCACCGGCGAGGGCGTGGACATCGTGGACCTGGCGGACAAGAGCCCGTGGGTCAGGAAGTTCATCGAGAAGTACAACACCACCCCGGAGCGCACCGTCTCCATCGGCAACTCCTTCACGGACATCCCGATGTTCAAGAACTCGGCGCTGTCGATCGCGTTCAACCCCACCGATCCCTATACCTCGGATGCGGCCACCCACACGGTGGTCTCAGATACCATCTCGGACGTTTTGGATTATATCCTGCCGAGCGACATCGCCTGAGAGAATTATATAAAAGGTGTGTCCCGGGCGGATGCCCGGGTTGAATGGTTTCACTCTTCGAAGTCCATGACAGCGTCGTCGGCGAACTCGAACTGCTCGTCATCGAACTCGCTGTCGTCCATGGGCGCGGTGGTACCGTCCCTGTGCCTGATCTTGGCGTAGATACGGACGATGTCCCTGGCCTCCGCGGTACCCTTCCTGAGCAGGCGGTCCTTGGTCTTGATGGCGTGGATCACGCAGTCCCAGAGGTCGAAATGCATGAACATCCCGACGGTGAACTCGTCGTCCGGTTCAGCCTCGCAGAGCATGGGGTAGGTCTTCTTGTAGTCGTTGACGGAGACCTTCACCATCAGCACGCCGAAGGCCTTCACCCAAAGCGCCTTGACCTCGGTGGCGGGGACCTTCTTCTTCCTGCTTCCGTCGGGGAGCTCGATGTAGGTGATCTGCACGTGCCTGCCGTCGTCGAGGTCGAACTCGTCGCCCACGGCGACGATCTCGTCCTCCCTCAGCATGGTCTGCGTGGTCTCGGTGAGGTCGCCGTCGCTGAGCAGGACCTTCACCTCGAACTCCTTGGGGAGCCTGATGACTCCCGAGAAGACACGTCCGCACTCCTTGCATTGGAAGGTTCCGTTGACGTTGAAGTTGCCCATCTTGGCTTTCAGTATCTTGTGTTCGGTGACGTCCCCGCAGTCGGGGCACTCGTTGTAAATCGTATCGGGCATTTCGGACATGTTTCTCACCACCTGCGGACGATCCGCAGAATTTGTATCGCGGCCTATATAGTTCGGGATTTAAGCTTATCTCCTCATCTGACCTTGAAAGGCTTGTCGTGGCCGGGTACGATGACGTCCGCCCACTCCGCTATCTTCTCGAGGCTCGCCCTGGCGGCCTCCGTATCCGTGTGAAGGGCGGGGATGATCCTCTTGGTGAAGTTGTCCTTCAGGGGTGCCGCGTCGCCTACGATCGCGTACCTGCGGTCGGCCTCCACGAACACGCTCATGGAACCGTCCGAATGACCGGGGGTGTGGACCAGGCGGACGCCCTTGGCGATCTCCGTGTCCTCCTTCACGATCTTCGCATTAGGGATGGTGCATTCCTCCCCCTCGTGGACGTAGACGGTGGCATTCTTGAACAGGGATACGTTGCCGATGTGATCGGTATGGCAGTGGGTGAGCACCACCATGTCCACATCGTCCGGGAAGATCTTCCCGATCTGCTTGAAGGCAGATTTGATGGGGGACCTCATAAAATCGCTGCTGGTGTCTACCACGATGACGTGCCCGTCGTCGGTGCGTATGAGTGACGAGGTGGACCAGGTCTCCTTCAGGTTCACGGAGCCGTCCTCGAAGCGCTCGAGATATCCGAGCACCAGTACATCGATGGAATTCATGCAGGGTCATCGACCCGCACATTTAAACGGATTTAGTCGCTTTTGTGACCCATGCAGTACCTCCACGACCTCGACATCGCCAAGGATGACGACGTCTATCCGCCATCGGAAGACAGCATCCTCCTGGTGGAATCCTTCGATGTCCGTCAGGGAGAGAGGGTGCTGGAGATCGGCTGCGGGTCCGGGATCGTATCCATCCACTGCGCGCTGAACGGCGCGGAGGTCTCCTGCGGCGACATCAACCCGAAGGCGGTGGCCCTCGCAAGGAGGAACGCAGAAGCGAACGGCGCGAGGCTCGACGTGAGGGAGACCGACATCTATTCTGCGTTCCCCGAGAGGTACGACACGGTCATCTTCAACCTGCCCTACCTGCCCGTGGAGGAGGAAGGCCTCCTCGCCAAGGCCTGGTCGGGAGGGGAGGACGGCATGGGCCCCCTGCCCGAACTCCTGGAGAAGGCGCCGGAGCATCTCCTGCCGGGAGGGCGTGTCATCGTAGTGGTCTCGTCCCTCATGGACCAGGGGAAGCTCGATGGAATCCTGAAGGGCAGGACCGTGAAGGAACTCGGGAAACTGCCTCTCTTCTTCGAGGTCCTGAGGGTCCTCGAGATTGATTTCTGAAACTGAAAACGGAATGTACCGAGAATATCTGGCACATGTGTGCCGGCCCGTTGCCGGGCCGGTTTGGAGTTTGATCAGCCGAGCAGCTTCTTGATGGCTGCGGTGAGGAGCTCGTTGGCCTGCTTGCCGTCGATCTTTCCTCTCAGCGCGCCCATGACGGGACCCATGAGTCCGCCGATGGCGGCCATGCCCTTGGCGCGGACGAAGTCCTCGCGCTCCTTCACGATCTTCTCGATGATGGCTGCTGCCTCGTCGGCTCCGACAGCGGTGACTCCGAGCTTCTTGACGGCCGCCTCGAGGTCGGTTCCGGACGCCATCTCCTTGAGGATGGCGGGGACGGCCTCCTTGGCGTACTTACCGGCCTTCAGTCCGGAGAACACGGCGTACAGGTCGTCGTAGGAGAACAGGTCGGTGTCGATGCCCTCGTGCTCCAGCTCCTGGAAGGTGTTCTGGAAGGTGGTGGCCGCGACCGCGGACAGGTCGAACTCGTCGGCGATCTGGCAGAAGAGGTCGTCCCTGCCCTGCCTGACGATCTGGTGGGCCTGCTGGGCGTTGATTCCGTACTTGCTGATGAGGCGTGCCTCGACCTGCTCGGGCATCTCGGGGAGGTTGGCCCTGATGCGCTCCAGCCTCACCGCGGGGATGGGGGTGGGGGGCACATCGGTCTCGGGATACATCCTGGCGGCTCCGGGCAGGGGCCTGGAGTACCTGGTGGTTCCGTCGGGCAGGGGGTCCCTGGTCTCCTCGGGGACTCCGTCGAGCGCCATGTTGGCCCTCTCGACGGCGAGGTTGAGCGCGGACCTGGCCTTCTTCTCGGGTGCGGCGCAGATGACGAAGGCGTCGAACTCCTTGGTCATGCCGAGGAACTCACGGAGCCTGTCGACCTCCGCCTGCTCGATGCCGTAGTTGGGGAGCTCGTCGGAGTGGAAGATTCCCTTGACGCCGACGGTGCGGGCGTACTGGGCCATCTCGGCTCCCAGCCTGAGGGTCCTGTTGTCGCCGTTCATGACTCCCGCGAATCCGGGGAGCCTCACCGCGAGGACCTTTCCCTTGTCCTTCAGGGCGCCGGCGATGACCTTGGCCTGGCAGTCCTTGAAGAGGTCGGTCACATCGACGATGTCCACGGGGGCGGGGGCGGTTCCCCTCTCCTTCAGGATCTTCATGACCCTGACCAGGTTCTTCTGCCTGTTGACCTCGTTGGTGACGAACTCGGGCAGCAGCCTGAGCTCCTGGACACCCTTGATCTCGATACGGGCGCCCTCGGGGATGGAGATGTTGAGGTCCTCCCTGATGGTTCCGAGTCCCCTCTTGACCCTCTTGGTGGCCCTGAGCAGGGATCCGATCCTGGCGGCGACCTCGTAGACCTCCTCGGGAGTCCTCATGTCGGGCGCGGTGGCGACCTCGATGAGGGGAATACCCAGACGGTCGGTCCTCCAGGTGACGGTGTCGGCGGTGGCGTCGATCTTACGGCAGGCGTCCTCCTCCAGACAGACGGAGAGGATGCCCACCTTCTTCCCGATGGCCTCCACGTCGATGGCGCCGTCCACGGCGACCAGGGAGGTCCTCTGGAATCCGGAGGTGTTGGAACCGTCGACGACGATCTTCCTCATGAACTGCACCTCGTCGATTACGTTGGCGCCGACCAGCTCGGAGAAGATCAGGGTGGTCTCCATGGCGTCGGCGTTGACCTCGTGGGGAGGCTCCTCGTCGAGCTCCACCAGGCAGGTCTCGCAGGGGCAGCTCTGGTAGCTGTATCCGTAGCCCCTCATGAACTGTGCCAGAGCGGCGCGGTCGACCTCTCCCATCTCGGAGGTGGTGGGCCTGAGGCGGCGGTAGATGCCTCCGGTTCCCTCCTCGGAGAGGTTGCTCTCGCAGTCGCAGAAGAGCTTGTGGGTGTCGAGCTGCTGGTGGATCTCGATACCGCACATCATGTCGTACTTCTCGCTCACAGCATCAGCCTCCTGTCGCTCATCTCGCCGGCCAGGCAGGTCTTCATGACCTCCTTGGCGGCCTCGGTCGATTTGGTGTTGGCGAGCGCCCACATGAGCTTGGCGTAGGCGGTCTCGGGCAGCATGTCCTGGACGGTGATGACCCCGGCGTTGAGCATGTCCCTGCCGGTGTTGTAAACATTCAGGTTAGTCCTTCCGTTGAGGCACTGGGAGGTGATGACGACCACGATTCCCTTGTCGGAGGCCTCCTTCAGGAGGGGGACCATGTTGCTGTTGACGTG
>CADAGG010000052.1 GCA_902787415.1 methanogenic archaeon | reverse complement strand
CCGGAATAGGGATCAGTTGCAGGTGCGGCACCGGCATGCACGTGTGGGAGGATTACCTCTATTTCGAGGTCATCGATCCCGTCACCCTGAAGAACGTCCCCGACGGAGAGGTCGGGGAGCTGGTCATCACCACCCTCCGCAAAGAGGGCGCACCGCTCATCAGGTACCGTACCCACGACCTCACCCGCATCATCCCCGGGCAGTGCGCCTGCGGGAACAGGTTCAGCCGTATCGACATCATCACCGGCAGGACCGACGACATGATCAAGGTCAAGGGAGTCAACATGTTCCCCGCCCAGTTCGAGGAGGTCCTGGCGGCCGTGCCCGGCGCGAGCAGCGAATACCAGATCCGCATCGAGCACGTGGACGGCAAGGATCAGCTCACATTACTTTTCGAATCCGGCGAGCCGGCGGAGGAGTACCCCCGCATCGAGGCCGACGTCGTGAAGAAGTTCAAGCAGGTCGTAGGGCCTCAGATCATCGCCAAGGCGGTGGGTCTGCAGGAGCTTCCCCGCAGCGAGAAGAAGACCGCCCGCGTGGTCGACATGAGGTACCGCTGATCACTCTTCGAGCAGCCTGCCGTAGTCGTTCCATTCCCCGTACATTTTGCCCGCCTTCGTCTCTTCGATGAGATGTGCCAGCATGCGTTCGTAGACGGCGCGGTCGCGTTTCTTAAAGAATGCTATGTTGTATGCTTTCACGCGCTGGTAGAGGGGCGGGAACCGCCTGAAGCGGGACCACACGCGGGCCTGTTTCAGCGCTGCTTCGATGTCGGGGTCGGTACGGAAGCTGCGGGGACCCATGGGCGGGAGCACCCTGCGTCCCGCGTCGGTCATAAGCCCCAGCCTCTCGAGCCTGCGGGCCCTCTCCTTGTTGAGCTCGCTCCACGGTCCCCTCGGGGTGCGGGGCGAGAACCTCTGCAGCCGGCGGCCGTCCACGATCTTCTGGGTGCTGTCGATCCATCCGAAGCAGAGGGCGACCTCCACGGCGTCGAGATAATAGAAACCGTCATTGCTCGGGCGTCCGCGCAGGAGCTCCAGCCAGCATTCCCTCTGGGAATCGTGGTTGGCCTCCATCCAGCGGCGGAAGGCCGCAGCGTCGGAGAGGGGCAGGACGTTGTCCATGCTCAGTTCTTCTCTCCGATCAGGACCATGTAGGCGAGGAGGGCCTCGAGCTGGATCTTCTCGTTGCTGCCCTCGATGATGCGGAACTCGATCTCGCCGGTCTTGTCGATGAGCTTCACCTTGGACTCGGTGTCCACGCTGAGCTTGAAGATCTGCGAGTGCATCTGGCGGATGATGTCCTGTCCGGACAGTCCGTAGTCGATCATGACCTTGTCGAGCTTGGAGCTGGCCTCGGTGAACCTGCCGGCGAGGGCGGAGGTGAGGATGCCCATGATCTCCTCCTCGTTGGCGGAGCCGGAGACCTTGGAGATGACGTCGACGGAGATGGGGACGCCCAGGGAATCGGCGGTCTGGAGGGTGTTGACGGCCCTCCTCATGTCCCCTCTGGCTATATAGACGAGAGCGTCGAGCGCGCCCTCCTCCACCTCGAGGTTCTCCTCTTTGCAGATCCTCTCGAGGTATTCGCGGATGTCCTCGTTGCTGAGGGGCCTGAACCTGAAGACCGCGCACCTGGACTGGATGGGGTCGATGATCTTGGACGAGTAGTTGCAGGAGAGGATGAACCTGCAGGTCTTGGAGTACTTCTCCATGGTCCTCCTGAGGGCGCCCTGGGCGTCGTTGGTGAGCGCGTCGGACTCGTCGAGGAAGATGATCTTGAACTCGGCACCGTCGACGGGAGCGGTCCTGGCGAAGTCTTTGATCTTGCCCCTGACCACGTCGATACCCCTGTCGTCGGAGGCGTTGAGCTCGATGAAGTTGCCCCTCCAGCTGTCGCCGTACATGCTCCTGGCGAGGGCCAGGGCGCAGGTGGTCTTTCCGGTTCCGGGGGAACCGGCGAACATCAGGTGGGACATGTTCTTGGCCTCGACGTAACCCTTCAGCCTGTCGGTGATGCTCTTCTGGCCCACGACCTCGTCCAGGGTCTTGGGCCTGTATTTCTCCGTCCAAATCTCGTTCATTGTCCTTCCTCAGAATTTCCTAAGCAGTTTGTCGAGTCCCATGGAGACCGCGTTGTTCTCGTAGATGCGGGGGTCCTCGGTGAACATGTCGATGAAGAATCCGTCGTTGCCGTATATCCTGACGAATCCCTTGTCGTTGAGCTGTGTGAAATGATAGTGCATGAGCTCGAACCTCAGGCCCCACGACCCGCGGCTATGCTCCTCGGGAGAGATGACGACGCGGCAGAAGTCCTCCGACCGCCATTTCTTCACGGTGACCACCCAGTGCCTCTTGGTCTCTCCGATGATCTTGCCCCGGCACTCCTTCTCGATGGGGCCGCTCTCGTGGTAGGTCCATCCGTAGTCGGTGAACCCGAGGATCATGACCAGGTCCCTCAGGGGCATGTAGCAGCGGGGGTCCATGGTGTAGGAGGATTCCACCCTCGCCAGGCGGACCTTCAGCTCCTCGGTGGGGCTGACGTCCCTGATCTCCGGCCTGATGAGGTAGGAGATGCCGGCCAGGTAGAAGAGGATCATCGGCATGGTCTGCCAGAGGATCGCCCTTGCCTCGACGTAATCCCTCATGACGTACCTGGTGATGGCCCAGGGGATGAGCAGGCAGGCGATCTGTCCCAGATTGATCATGATCTGGCGGGTGACGTTGTGCATGAACCCTCTCGAGAGGAACACGAGGGAGACCAGTCCGATCAGCGAGATGAGGTCCATCAGCACCAGCTGGAAGAACATCAGGTTCTGCGTGAAGTCGACCGCCAGGCAGCGGATGGCCGAGTAGAGGTTCACGCCTCCGAGGAGGATCAGCAGACTGGTCCATTTGTCATGGCGGAAGAGGATCGCGAAGAACATGAACACGACGGCCACCACGATGGCCATGAAGTCGGCCATGTCCTCGAAGTAGTGGATGCCTTCCTCGACGATGCCGGGTAGGTAGATCAGGACACAGACGCACATCGCCGCGGCCGCGCCAGTAAGGTGCAGCTCGCGCTGGTCCCAGGTGCCGAAGTTCATCTCTGGGTCACCTCCTCGTCGCGGTGGGTGTTGATGACGGTGACCGGTATCACCTGTCTGTTGCGTCCCATGAGGTTCAGCGTGGTGCACTTCTCGAGGTCCTCGTCGTCGGGGATGATCTTGCTGACCGCGAACCTCTCGGCCATGACGGAGGTACCCTTCCTCCAGGCGGACATGGTGAAGAAGAGCTCGTCCTTGTCCCTCCATTTCTGGACGGTGACGTAGGACGTACCCATCCTGGTGTTGGACTGGAACTTGAACTCCTTCTCGGCCGGGCCTCCGTCCGCGGGGTCCCTCCACCTGGGGGAGTCCATGTTCATGAGCGCCGCGGCGTCCTTCCTCCTGATGGTCATCAGCTCGACCGAGCGGTAGGTGTTGTCGATGGACTGCAGGATGGCGATGTGCCTCGTCAGCTTGTCGCCGTAACGGATCTCGTCGGTGTCGAGCAGCCAGATCAGGAAGGCGTACATGATGCAGGTGACCACGATGTTGGGGTAGTCCCTGAAGATCATGATGATGACATTGCCCATCGAGTCGCCGACGATACCGATGTATGCGAACATGATCAGGGCGAAGTACTCCATGTAGATGGCCATCATTCCCAGGGAACCGCCGATCATACCCCATCTGCCGCGGGTGGTCCCGGAGAGCATGGAGTATCCGGAGAACACGAGGTTGGCGGCGAGGATGAAGATGACCCATCCGAGGGCAACGGTGGGGGGAGCCAGGGACCTCATCAGGGGAAGGGCCATACCGATCCTGACCACTCCCATGGCGAACGCGTAGAGTCCGACCGAGCGGATGAAGCTCCTGCGGTGGTCCATCAGGATCAGGAAGCCACCGATGATGAAGATGATGGGGCCGGGCCAGTAGACCAGGTGGGTGACGTGGCCCAGCTCGAGGTCGCCTCCGAAGACCATCAGCCATGCCATCCTGAAGGAATCCAGCCAGTCCTCCTCGCCGTGCAGGACGGCGACGGTGTACAGACGGGTGGTCCCGTAGAAGATCATGATGACGGCGATGAGGATCATGATGCCGGTGATGGTGCGCTTGCTGAGGCGCATCTTCACATCGATGATATCCTCCTCTTCCGCACTCATGCGGAAGGTCTTCGAGATGCTGAACATTGCTCCCGCATCCACTCGGTCCTACTAATAGTGTTTGCGATACGTTCGCAGGCGGGTGCGCATATTATTTTAGGCGGCTCCCCCATGTACCGCCCCATGAAGATCTATGACGCTTACCGGCTTGCCATCGAGACGGGTATGAAGCACGACCCCCGTCCCAAGGAGGAGGTGGACCTCGTCCTCAGCAACGCCAAGAAGGCGTACGACGCGCTGCCGGAGGAGAAGAGGGAGTTCTTCGACGCCGAGAGCCTCTGGAACCCCTACTACGACTGCCGCTTCGCCTGGGGCGAGGACATCGCCAAGGAGGCCGACGCAGAACGCCTCATGTGGGGCATCGACATCACCCCCGGGGAGCTCCTGCTCGCCGACCGCCTTAGGGAGAAGGGACAGAGGATCGACGCGGTGGTCGCCCACCACCCCACCGGAAGGTCCCGCAACCCCTTCCCCAAGGTCATGTCCATGCAGGCCGACATCTTCCACGACTGCGGAGTGCCCATCAACGTGGCCGAGGGCCTCATGGGCCCCCGCATGGACGAGGTGCTCTACAACGTCATGGGTTCCAACTACAACCAGGCCGCGGACACCGCGAGGCTCCTCGGCATCCCCTTCTTCAACATCCACTCCGCGGCCGACAACATGGTGCAGGAGTTCCTCGAGAAGAAGGTCGAGGAGAGATGTCCCAGGCGTCTCGAGGATATCATCGATATGCTCATGGAGGAGCCCGAGTACAAGCAGGCCGCCCGCCTGAACGACCCGCCCCGCATCATCGTCGGGAAGAAGGATTCCCGCTGCGGCGGGGTCATCGCCAAGATGACCGGAGGCACCTCCGCCCCCGACGGCATCTACGAGGAGCTGCAGAAGGCAGGCGTCGGCACCGTCGTCGCCATGCACATGCCGAACTCCAGCGTGGAGGTCTGCAGGAAATGCCACATCAACGTGGTGATCTCCGGCCACATGGCCTCCGACTCGCTCGGTGTCAACCTCATCTGCGACGAGTGGGAGAGGCACGGCATCGAGGTCTTCGGGGCCGCCGGATTCACCCGTTTCAGCAGGAACTGACATGTTCGACCGCAACTCACGCATCATCCGGGACGGCAGCACGCTGTCCTTCGAGTACATCCCCGAGAAGCTGGTGGGCAGGGAGGCCCACACGGCGGAGCTGGAGCGTCTCTTCAGCCCCCTGGCCTTCGACGGCAAGTCCTGTTCCGCCTTCCTATGGGGAGGGGTCGGCACCGGTAAGACCGCCATCGCCAAGAGGTTCTGTCTCGACATGGGGGCCTACTTCCAGGAGAAGGGCCGCCGCATGGGTACGGTCTACACCAACTGCAGGATCAAGAACAGCGAGTACGCGGTCATGCTGGACGCCGTCAGGCACTTCGACCCCTCCTTCCCGGACAGGGGGTTCGCCCTCGACGAGCTCATCAGCATCCTGGTAAGGTCCGTTGAGAGCAAGAAGGAGGCCCTGGTCATCATCCTCGACGAGGTCGACGTGATGCTGAAGGGCCCCAAGAAGAACATCATCTACCAGCTGTCCCGCCTGCCGGAGCAGCTGTCCGCGGGCTCCATCTCCCTCATCCTCATCTCGCAGTATCCGCTGGCGACCATGATCGACGAGGCGTCCATGTCCACCTTCAGGCGCTCCAACATGATCTCCTTCGCCCGCTACACCCTCGACGAGCTGCTCGCGATCGTCAGGTACAGGGCGGGTCTGGCACTGTCGGACGGAGCCCTCTCCGACGAGTCCGCCGAGCTCATCGCCAACGTGTCCTCCGAGTTCGGGGACGCGCGCTACGCCCTCGAGATCCTCGAGAGGGCTGCCCATGTGGCGGAGACCGCGGGGGAGTCCGAGGTCACCCCCGACTGCATCCGCACCGCCTCTGCGTCCGTCTACAGCGACGTGTCCGAGGTGAAGCTCAACAACCTCGACAGGAACAAGAAGATCGTCCTGCTCTCCATCTCCCGCGCCATCAAGTCCGCCGCCTCGGTCAGCATGACCAAGTGCGAGAAGACCTACGCCGTGGTGTGCGAGGAGTACAACGTGCCCGCCAAGAAGCACACGCAGTTCTACACCTACGTGATGGACATGGAGAAGATGGCCCTCCTCAGGACCGAGGTCAAGAGGGAACCCGACGGGGGCAGGGTCACTTACATCTCGATCGACAACATCCCTCCCAAGGAGCTCGCCAACAAGCTGGAGTATCTCCTTGACGAGGAGGTCCGCGGGGAGACCGATCTGGAATGAGATGCGATCTCTGCGGCAAGGATGCCGTCACCTTCCTCAAGTACAACGGTTCGCACCTCTGCGGACTGCATTTCATGGAGTTCTTCGAGAGGAGGGTGAAGAAGGAGATCCGCAAGGAGGTGTCCCTCTACAAAGGAGACACCGTCGCCGTGGCCGTTTCCGGCGGCAAGGACAGCATGGTCACCCTCAGCATCATGCACAGCCTGTTCGACGGCCGCAACGGCATCCGCCTGGTCTGCATATCCATCGACGAGGGCATCGCGGGATACCGCCCGCCCAGCCTCGACATCGTCAGGAAGTACTGCTCCGACAACGGCATCGAGTATCATGAGCGCGCCTTCACCGAGCTGAGCGGGCTCACCATGGATTCCATAGCTCCCCTCTCGAGGGAGAACAGCCCCTGCACCTACTGCGGCGTGTTCCGCAGGAAGCTCATGAACGACGAGGCCCGCAGGGTCGGCGCCAAGTACCTCGCCACCGGTCACAACCTCGACGATGTGGCGCAGTCGGTGATGATGAACTTCGTGAGGGGCGACGTCGAGCGTCTGGCCCGCCTCGGCCCCCACACCAACATCCGGCCCGGGCTCATCCCCCGCTTCTACCCCCTCCGCATGATCCCGGAGAAGGAGTCCCTCCTCTATGCGATCGTGGCGGGCATACCCTTCTGGGACGGCGAGTGCCCCTACTGGACGGAGGCCCTCCGCAACGAGTACCGCGACACCGTGGACACCCTGGAGGACCGTTCCCCCGGGACCAAGTACAGCATCGTGTCCTCCTACGACAAGATAAAGCCC
This sequence comes from methanogenic archaeon, assembly GCA_902787415.1. Lineage (GTDB taxonomy): Archaea > Thermoplasmatota > Thermoplasmata > Methanomassiliicoccales > Methanomethylophilaceae > Methanomethylophilus. The sequence goes on along the minus strand of CADAGG010000052.1, from coordinate 1,526 downwards.
CTGCTGAAGCAGAACGCGGGGCCGAGGGAGGACAGGTTCTGCGCCTGCGGCGAACCCTGCAACGGCCGCCGCTGCAAGGCCTGCGAGTACGAGGAAGAGCTTTCGGAAAAGCTCAGGAATTGAACGTCTGGGTATTCTCAGAGCCAGGGCTTGGGGTCCACCGTGGGCTCCTTCCTGTCCCAAGGTTCCCTGCCGATCTCCTTCAGCTTCGAGAGAACCAGTTCCTTGCCGATGTCCGTGACGGCGATGATGGGGATCTTGTTGCCTGCGATGACCACGTCCGGCCTCGAGTAGGCGATCTCCCTGATGACCCGGGACGCGCAGGCGGTGATGAAGTCGCAGTACCGGTAGAACTTCTGCGCACCCTCCTCGGAGACGCAGCTGGTGTGCACCGCGATGATGACCGCCCGGTCCCCGCATAACTTGCGGACGGCCTCAGCATCATCGGGTCTGCATACTGTCACGGCGAATTTCTTCAATCCGAGTTTCATGGCGAGCTCCGCACCGCGGATCTGGTCCACCGGCGTGGTCTCGGGATCCACGACACGGTCCCTGCCCAGCCGAAGGACTTCACGCGGTACTCTAGATTCTTCCTCACGGCCTCGCTGTCGATGTCCTCGACACCGAGCAGCTTGTTGAAGAGGGGGCAGTACTTCAGGCGGGGCTCCCCCACCTCGGTGACCTTACCGTCCTCTACCACGATACGGCACATACCGAGCGCTTGCATCTCGGTCCTTCTCCTGCGGCATTCTCCGGCCATGTTATCGTACTGGGATTGCGTTCCGTACATAAAACCGTGGTCCGGGAATGTGGACAAATCGTAGACAGACTACTCCGAACACGATAGTATATATAACAGGTGGATACATCCATCTAATAGGGATGCACTATGTCTGTAGTGGGATGCAGATGTGATATTGCCGATCATGTGATCATCGGCACATTGGACTTATGGCGTATACGTGCCAAGATGCCCTTCCGTATGCACGAGAAGAGGCAGTTCACCTGGGAGAAGGATGGTTCCAGGCACGTATTCTCGTTGGATATCAGCCGCCACCGCGCCGTCATGGAGCACTATCAGTACACCGGGGACAGCGTCGAGTGTTCCAGGTCCCGCGTCAGGGACATGTACCTGGAGAACGGCCTGCTGACCGTGGACACCCGCAGCGGCATCCACCGCGTCGGTGCCTGATAACCGCCGCAGTTATCCAACTTTGCGATTTCTACCAAGAAAATAGTAAGTCAGAGCCGTATGGCTTTATAACCTATGACGGAGTTTACAAACCAATCGCCCTTTTGTTGGTTGGACGATTCCCCGGATGCGCAAGCGTCCGGGGTTGAGCTTCTCACTTGAAAATGCGGGTCCTGGGCACGTTACGCGATCACTCTTCGAAGTCCGAGTTCTCGTCCTTCTTGGTGATGTAGAGCTTGTGATCCTCGATGTAGTTGATGTAGAATTTCAGCGCATCGCTCACGAACTCGGTGGTGGTGCCGCCCGTGAATCCCATCGCCCTTTCCATGCGTCC
>CADAGG010000051.1 GCA_902787415.1 methanogenic archaeon | reverse complement strand
CCGGTGGGTGCCCTGATCCCGGTATTGCCGATAACGAAGGTCATCTTGGGCACGTGGACCCGGGAGACGTCCCATGCACGATCGCCCTTCTCGATCCTCCAGAGGAAGTCCTCCTGTTTGTAAGGGATGTTGAGGGCGATTCCGCCGCCGTTGGTGGAGGCGGAGGTGTCCATGGGGCTTCCCCTGCCCTGGGCGAAGTATTCCGCCTCGTACGCCTCCTTGGCGATGGTGGCGGGGTCGGTGGGCAGGCCCTTAAGTTTGCGGAGGGCCGCGGAATACGCTACGGAGAGCGCCGCGGATGAACCGAGACCGGACCCCGAGGGGACCCTGTCCCCGATGTAGATGGAGAGGGGGTCGTCGCCGTGCAGTTCGGAGATGTATCTCATGTGGGGACTGACGTTGAAGCTGTTGGCGGGAGCGTTGTTGACCCTGAACTCCTTGCTGAAGTGGGCCTGCATGCTGAACCTCATGTCCATAGCGAGCGCTATGGCGGGTTTCCCGTATACGACTGCATGTTCGCCCAGTACCACGAACTTGCCCGGTGCGGAGGCGGTTACGGTTATCATTCCAATCCGTACTTTCTGAGAGTTTCCTTGATGGCGTCCCTGGGGTTCCTCATGTCGAGGAGGGGTTGGGGGATGTCCCACCATGCGTCCTCGGCGTCGGAGAGTGCCCTGACGTACTCCTCGTCGTCCTTGAACTTGTCGCGCTCGATCTGCTGGAGGGCCTTCTGCTGCTCTCCGAGGAGGTCCACCTTGAACCTCAGGTTGGTAAGTGCCAGACCGATGAAAATGTCGAGACCGGACATGACCTCGGGGGCCACCCCGGGCTCCTGCGAATCTCCGAGCATGTCGAGGAGTCCGCCGCAGGTGAGCTTGAATATCATCTGCATCTTGGCCTCCTCGTTGGGGAGCTCCATCTCCTTGATCTTGAGCATGAGGTTCTCGTACCACAGGTCCTTCAGCGCGCTCACGCGGTTGGGGTTCCTGCCGTACACATACTCGAAGGCCTCCTCTTCCTCGGTCTTCTCGGGTTCTGTTTCGTCTCCTCCGAAGAGACGTGCGTTGGGGTCGTCGAATTCGCTCATATCCTTCCTCCTCTGATCTTCCTGACGGTGTCGGCCAGTATGTCCATTCCTTTATCGATCTTCTCCTCGCTGGCCGCATAGGAGAATCTGAGGTGTCTCTCGCCGAAGGTCCCGAACGCGGAACCGGGGGTGCAGATGAGTCCTGCCTTCACGAGCTCGTTGGCGAGGTCCTGCGACGGCATGTCCATGTCGTAGGACGGGAAGGCGTAGAACGCTCCCCTGGGCGGGATGAGGCTCATCCCTTCGATCTCGTTGATCCTCTTGGTGATGAGGTCGCGCCTGGCCTTGTAGACCTTCCTGGCGTTCTCGATGTAGGGGTCGATGCCGGGGAGTGCGCCCAGGACACCGTACATGCCGGGCATGCTGGGGCTGGCGCACACGTGGTACTGCATCTTGATGAGTGCGTCCATGCACTCCTCGTCGGCGAAGGCGAATCCCAGCCTCCAGCCGGTGACGGCCATCATCTTGGAGAATCCTCCTGCGACGACCGCCCTGTCGAGATAGGGCAGGAAGGAGCTGTGCTTGCCTTCGTAGATGAACGAATCGTAGACCTCGTCGGAGAGGATCATGATGCCCTTGTCCTTGGCGATGTCGGCCAGGGCGTTGCGGTTCTCCTCCGAGAGCACTCCTCCCGTGGGGTTCGCGGGGTTGTTGACCACGATCATCTTGGTCCTGGAGGTGATCTTCGACTGGATGTAGTCTATGTCGGGCTGGAAATCGCCCTCGGTGAGCCTGTACTCCACGGGGACTCCTCCCGCGAGCTTGGCATGCGGCGCGTAGATCACGAACCCGGGACTGGGCACGAGGACCTCGTCTCCGGGGTCGATGAAGGCCTGCGAGATCTCCAGGAGGGCAGTGGAACCGCTGGGGGTGATGATCACGTTCTTCCCCTTCAGGTCGGGGTTGTAGCGTGCGTACCTGGCGGCCACGGCGTCCCTGAGCTCGGGGATGCCGGCGGTGGGGGAGTATTTGTTCTTTCCCTCCTCCGCGGCCTTGGCCATGGCCCTGATGGCCTCTGCCGGAGGTTCGAGGTCGGGCTCTCCCAGGCCCAGGTTGATGGAGTCGGGTTTGGCAAGGTCGAACATCTTCCTGATCCCGGACATCGGGACGGACTGCAGTCTGTCGGACACCTTCATGCCTTTGTTCATACGGGCGTATGTTAGACTGGATTTATATGGATACTGTCTCGCGTTGGTTCGATTTATAACTGAGTGCGCATATACGCATACATGGAATGTTCCCCCGCGCTCATCAGGATCGTCATCATCGTCGCAGGATTGGTCCTCGCGATAGTCGGTATGCTGGGATACACGGGGCTCATCGGATGGGCGGTCCCGCGCTCGGTCATGTTCGTGGGATGGGGACTCATCATCGCAGGTATCGTCTCGGGATACATCTGGTCCGATTACGGGGAGCCCGAGACCGGCGAAGACGGAACGGAGGAAGAATGATGGGGAAGCATCTCACGGCGGCCATGCTGTACTACATGTTCGATTCCGCCAACATGCACAGGTGGAACGACCACTACCGCACCATCGACCTCACCGAGCTCGACAAGCAGGCCCACAAGGCGGCCATCGCCTGGTACCTCGGCAAATGCGAGGAGAGGGCGGGAAGGCCCGTCGACTGGAGGATCCTCATCGAGCACCAGCTCTTCGCCTTCATACACCGCATCGCCATCACCGACCTGAAGCCCCCGGTGTACTACGAGCTCATCAAGAAGGAGGACAACCGCAGGGCCATCAACGAGTATGCCTACAGCGTGTTCCAGGACCGCGTCCCCCAGATGGACGAGGGATTCAGGGAGAGGTTCAGGCAGTACATCTGCGAGGGCAGCAGCCTCAGGGAGGATTACATCCTCGGCGCCGCCCACTATCTCGCGACCAGGTACGAGTTCGAGCTCATCAAGGACGTGAACTCCTCCGTGATCGACATCGAGGAGACCCGCGACGAGATCGAGGGCCAGGTGGAGAGCCACCGCGAGCACGACCTCGCCGGCCTGGTGCTGTCCCCCGAGGAGGACCGCAAGTTCCAGGACTTCATCAAACTGGTCGGACAGCTCAGGTGCCAGCAGAGATGGGCGAGGACTCCCCGCGAGCCCAAGACCACGGTGCTGGGTCATTGCATATTCGTGGCCAACAGCGTCTTCCTGAACGACCTGGACCGGGAGGGTGTAGGCGACCGGGAGATCTACAACGACTTCTACAGCGGACTGTTCCACGACCTCCCCGAGGTCCTCACCAAGGATGTGATCACCCCGGTGAAGACCAGCTCCCAGGACCTCACCGACAGCCTCGGCGACATCGAGGTCATGATGTTCAACAAGAAGGTCATCCCCCTGCTCCTCGACGGCCATTGGGTCGGCGAGCTGGGGAACATGGCGCTCCGCCCCTTCGAGCCCGTCAAGGGCATGGAGAGGGATTACGAGGCCGTGAAGGCATGCGACCTCATGGCCGCATGGATCGAGGCGTACGTCTCGATACAGTACGGGGTGTCGTCCAAGATCCTCCGCGACGCGAAGGTCCAGACCGGATACAAGCTCATGACCGACAGGAAGGGCATCCGCATCGGTGCCTCGCAGATCCTGGCGGATTTCGAAAAGATGACCATCTGAGGCCCGGGAGGTCCCGGACCCCAGGTTAGGGTTTCGATCAGAAGGTTTTCTTCTTCTCGGGGGGCACGATCTTCTCCTGCCCGCCCATGTAGGGCCTGAGGACCTCGGGGATGGTGACGCTTCCGTCAGCATTCTGATAGTTCTCGAGGATGGCGACCATGGTCCTGGGGAGGGCCATTCCGGATCCGTTGAGGGTGTGGACGAACTCGCTCTTGAGGTGGGGTTCGGGCCTGTACTTGATCCTGGCGCGCCTGGCCTGGAAGTCGAGGAAGTTGGAGCAGGAGGAGGCCTCGAGCCACCTGTTGCTGCCGGGTGCGAAGAGCTCGATGTCGTAGCACTTGGCGCAGGAGAAGCTCTGGTCGCCGGTGCACAGCAGGAGGACGTGGTAGGGAAGACCCAGAGCCTTCACGAGCTCCTCCGCGTCGCCCCTGAGCTCCTCGAGGGCCTGCCAGGAGGTGGAGGGCTCCACGAACCTGACCATCTCGACCTTGTTGAACTCGTGGACACGGATGATTCCGTTGGTGTCGGCGTGCTTTCCGACCTCCCTCCTGAAGGAGGGCAGGTAGGCGGTGAGCTTGAGGGGGAGGTCCTCCTTGGTGAGGATCTCGTCCTGGAGCAGGTTGGTCACGGGGACCTCGGCGGTGGGGTTGAGCCACAGGTCGTCCCTCTCCAGCCAGTACATGTCGTCCTTGAGGTTGGGGTACTGTCCGGTTCCGGTGACGGCCGCGGTGTTGACGACCACGGGAGGGAACACCTCGGTGTATCCCTGCTTCTTGTGCATGTCGAGGAAGAAGCTGATGAGAGCCCTCTCCAGCCTCGCTCCGTCGCCCTTGAGGCAGTAGAATCCGGAGCCTGCGACCTTGACGGCCCTCTCGAAGTCGACGATGTTGAGGTCCAGCATCAGCTGGGCGTGGTCCTTGGGGGTGAAGTCGAACTTCCTCTTCTCTCCCCACTCGTAGACGACCACGTTCTCGGTGTCGTCCTTTCCGAGGGGGACGTCGTCGGCGGGGATGTTGGGGATGTTGAGGACGCAGTCCATGCGGATCTCCTCGAGCTTGGCCATCTCGTCGTCGTTGGCCTTGATCTTGTCCCCGACCTCGCGCATCTCGGCGATCTTCTTATCCTTCTCCTCGCCCTTGGGCATCTTGGAGATCTCCTGGGAGACGGTGTTCCTGGTCTTCCTCAGCTGGTTGTTCTCCTGGGTGAGCTGCCTCCACCTGCCGTCGGCCTCGAGGAATTTGTCGAGGATGGCGGTGTCTTTGTTCCTGTGGATGAGCATTTCCCTGATCTTCTCGGGGTTGGACCTAATCACTTCAATATCGAGCACGGTTTGTCACCTTAGTTATCGGATTTTTTCTGGCACTGGGAATCCCAGGTCCTCTTGTCCGTGAGGATTATGACCCCTCCGCGGACGTCTACTATCACGGAGCCGGTGGCCGCGGCGATCTCCTCCGCCACGGTCTTCGTTTCTGCCTCCGCGTTGTTCAGCACCTTGATCTTGATGAGGCGTCTCTTCTTCAGCTGCTGGACGACCTCGTTGTTGAGGTTCTCGTCGACCCCGTCCTTTCCGACGTGGACGGTGGGGTCGATCTCCAGCGCGCGCCTCATGAGTTCTTTCTTCGCCTGACTTGCGGTCATTTTCTCTGCTCCTTGAGATAGGGCATGCGCCGGACCTCGCCGCAGGCGCATCCCGATGTGATCTTTCCGCCGGTCAGCCTGACTCTGCAGTTGATCCCGGGCATCATCGGGAGCAGGCACTTCTTGCAGTACCTGAAATCACGGGGCATCTCCGTTTGGGCCTTACCGCATATCGCACGGGCCAGTTCGACGTAGCGTCTGGCGCGGTCGTCCCTGCCGTCCCTGACGGCCTCGCAGGCGAGGCGGGTCAGGATGGACACGCGCTCGTCGCCGATCTTACGGACGTCCTTGCGGGGTATGCGTTTAGCCATCGTATCGGCCACCCTACCGTGGGACTAATATAAAGCACGTTCTCTCGCACGGGCGTGCGCGGAAACGTCCCCGCGAGGGCGGGAAATCCCTTCAGAGAGGCGTACCGTACCGATAGACCCAGACTGTCGGAATTACTTATTATTGGGGGCTTCCGGGACCGCGGTCGCGCCCCGTTATCCGCGGGTGCCGTTACGGGGAACCCTTTTATTAGACTGTTGCGCGTACGGATAAGACAGGTGTTCATCGTGGAGACCTCGGAATACGAGCAGGCAGCCCAATCGGCGGAAGTCGTCGCTTTCGATGTGTTCGATACTCTGATCACGCGCCCGTTCATGCGGCCCACCGATCTCTTCCTTTTCATGGAGAAGGAGTACCAGGCCGCGAATTTCGCCAACGCCCGCATCCTGGCCGAGAGGATCGCCCGCAAGGCCATCCGCCAGGAGATCGACCTCGACGAGATCTACACCCAGATGGACGAAAGGTACCAATTCCTCAAAGACCGGGAGAAGGAGCTGGAGGTCGCCTACACGGTGGCCGACGTCTCCGCCAAGGCCCTCTACGACAAGGTCCTCGGGCAGGGCAAGAGGATCATCCTCATCTCCGACATGTACCTGCCCGAATCGGTCCTGGCCGAGATGCTGTCCGTCTGCGGATACGGCGGCTACGAGAGGCTGTTCCTCTCCAATGTGGCGGACCGCAACAAGGCCTCGGGGGACATCTACGACCACATCGTGAGCGACCTCGGCGTGCCTGCGGACCGCATCGTGATGATCGGCGACAACAAGAAGGCGGACGTCGACAATGCCGTCAGACACGGACTGAAGGCGGTGAGATGGGTCCCCCTGAAGGAGAGGTACGCACCCACCCATAGGAAGGAGATGTCGTTCTTCCGCCACCGCAAGACGGTCGATGCCTCCATGATCGTCGCCGTCGACATGCTCATGTGGGCAGAGGGGGGCAAGCACGACTACTGGTACGGTATAGCCAGGAGGTTCGGCGGACCGATGGCCTACTCCTTCGGGAACTACCTGATAGCAAACTCCCAGGGATTCGACCGGATCATCTTCTTCTCCCGCGACGGGCACATCCCCATGCTGGCCTACAAGGAGCTCGGGGGCACGCTGCCCTCCAGCTACGTGTACTGCTCGCGCAAGATCTGCACCGCGATGGGGAACCTCAACCTCGCGGACAGGGACTCCCCGTACACCGTCCTGAGGTACCTCTACGGCACCGGCAGGCTCGAGGACATAGCCCTGGAATCCATGAAGGATTTCGAAAGTGCCAGAGAGTATTTCGAGAAGAACGAGGAGACGGTCAGGGAGGCATGCTCCGACGCCCTCTCGGAGTACCGCGGATATCTCGCTTCGGAGCTGTCCGGCGCCTGCAACGTGCTCGCCGTTGACACCACCACCATGAGGTACTCCTCGCAGACCCTGGTGGACGAGTGCACCGAGGCCAGGATCACCGGGGCGTATTACGCAACCACCGCGGCCGGCGAGCCGGAGCACATAGTCTACAAGGACCGCACCGGTCAGAGGCTCACCTGGTCCTACGTCAACCTGGCCGAGTTCTTCTTCAGCAGCGCGGAGTCTCCGCTGGAGGACGTCAGGGACGGGAAGCCCGTCTTCAGCAGCGAGATCCCTCCCGAGGAGGCCTTCCGCCAGAGGATCCAGCCCTCTCTCGAGGAGGGCCAGATGGATTACATCCGCTTTGCGTCCGGACTGTTCCGCAAGAACGACATCTGCTACGACCCGGACACCGTCGACGCATGGCTGAGGGTGCTGATCTCCTCGGAGAAGGGCAGCGACGAGAACAGGCTCTCCGGGTTCAGGTGGGGCGTGGACAAGGGCCACAGGGATTACCGCCCGCTGCTGTTCAGGGCCTCCCAGCTCCCGTTCGCCATCAAACAGAAGGTCGCCGGAAAACTGAAATGAGTCCGCGTCCGAAAACACAGGGATTTCGTGTTCCCACCAGCAATAGGGTTATATAGCGTTTGGAGTTTGGGTGTCCTATTCACTAAATAAAAGGTGGCATCAATGGTAAGAAAACCAGCATCGATGTACAGAAGAATCACGGGAATGGCCTACACTCGCCGTGAGTACATGGGCGGAGTCCCCGCTGTAAGGATCAGTCAGTTTGAAATGGGAAACGTCAGGAAGGAAGCAGAGTTCCCCGTCGTTTTCACCCTCAAAGTAAAGAACCGCGTTCAGGTCAGGCACACTGCCATCGAGGCAGG
>CADAGG010000050.1 GCA_902787415.1 methanogenic archaeon | reverse complement strand
AGGGGTCGTCGTCGTAGCGGGCGCCCTTGAGACCGGTGGTCTCGGTATCCAGGACGAGGATGGTGTCCGGGATCTCCTCCTCGACGACCTCCAGACCGTTGTGGAAGTCCGATATCAAAAGAGGGACCTCCTGAATCCGGCGGTGTGCGGGCGGGCTGCTGAGACCATATCGGGTGTATCGCCAACTGACTTATAAAACGAAACCGTTGTCCCCCGCATGAGCGCCATCCTCACCATATCAGGCAAAGAGCACAGCGTAGAGCCCGGTGTGACCATAGAGGAGGCCGTTCGCGCGGCGGGTTCCCTTCCCGATGCGTTCCTTTTCCTCATCGACGGCAGGCCCGTTCCCATGGATACACCCATCGAGGACGGCATGACCATAAAGGCCGTCAAGGTGGCCTCCGGCGGATGATCATTCTTCCAGCAGCTTGGCGATGCCTTCGAAGTCGACACCCGCCGCGATGGCGTTGTCGATCAGCGTGTCGAGGTTCCTAACGAACTCCTCGTGGAGGTCCCCGGAACCTATGTTCCCGCCTGTCTGGGACAAGCTGTCCTCCTCGGGGAATTTCAGCGTCTCGTAGGGCACGATTCCGTAGCATCTCATGCCGGTGAGCTTCTCGATCCTCTCGATGCCGGAGCCGAGAATGGAGGCGTCCCCGCGGAAGCGGTTGATGACGAATCCCTTCATCAGGGGCTTGAGGTCGTCCGGGATCAGGAGCCAGGTACCGTAGATGGCGGCGAACACGCCTCCCCTTTCGATGTCGCCCACCAGGATGGAGTTCACCCTGCGGGCCTTCATCAGGCCGACGTTGGCCATGTCGGTGGACATGAGGTTCAGTTCGGCGGGGGAGCCGGATCCCTCGCAGATGACCGCGTCGTACTGCTCCATGAGCCTGTCGTAGGATTCGCAGGCCTTCTCCATGACCGCGTCGCGGTCCCAGGGCTGGTCTCTGACGATGTCCATGTGGGGCTTGCCGCGGAGGATGATCTGCATCCTGCCGGAGCCTGCGGGCTTCAGGAGCACGGGGTTCATGTCGCCGGTGGGCTCGATGCCGCATGCCCAGGCCTGGAAGGCCTGACCCATGCCGATCTCCTCGCCGCCCAGGGTGACGTAGGAGTTGAGGGAGAGGTTGGAGCCCTTGAAGGGGGCGACCTTCTTCCCGCTGCGGGCCAGGTACCTGCAGAAGGCTGCGTCCAGGGTGGTCTTGCCGGCACCGGAGGAGGTGCCCAGGAAGAGCAGGGACTTCATTCCTTCACCCCCATGATGGAGAGGAAGGCGTCCATGTCGAGACCGCTCTCGAAGGCGTCCGCCAGAAGGTCGAGGTTATGGTCGACGACCTCATCGTAATCTACGGATTCCGTCTTGGCGACGGGCTTCTCCCCGCGGGGCTTGATGAGCGAGAGGAACTTCTTCCTGAAGGCAGGCTTGTCGAGCACGCCGTGGAGATAGGTTCCGTAGAGCATCTCGTCCTCGCGGACGGAACCCTCCGTCTCGTCGGTCCTGCCGTGGGAGGTGATCCTGAACAGGGGCTTCTCCTTCACGACGGAGAGGCCCATGTGGATCTCGTATCCCTCCACCTCGCCTCCGCCGTCGATGAGCTCCGCGCGGTCGCGGATGACCCTCTTGTCGTACTTGTCCCAGTAGGCCACGTCGTTGAAAAGACCCAGACCCTCGTAGCAGCCCTTCTCGCGGCCCTCGATTCCCTTGGGGTCGAGGAGCTCCGCACCCATCATCTGATAGCCTCCGCAGATACCCAGGATGGGGATCTTGCCCCTGACGCATTTGATGGCGTCGGCGATGCCGGTGGCGATGAGCCACTCGTAGTCGTCGATGGTGTTCTTGGTGCCGGGGATGATGACCGCGTCGGCCGTCAGCACATCGCTGGGACAATCGGCGAACACGACGGTGGTGTCCTCGGTGTACAGAGGATCCAGGTCGGTGAAGTTGGCGATGCGGGGGAGCTTGATGACCGCTATGCGCAGTGCTCCGTTCCCGCGCTCCTTGACGCCGCGGAATGCTTCCGAATCCTCCTGCGGGAGCTCCACCTCGGCGTGGGGGATGATTCCGATGACAGGTATCCCGCACCTTTTTGAAAGCTCGTCAGCGCCGTCCTTCATGCGGGACGGGTCGCCCCTGACGTTGTTGAGTATGATTCCCTTGATCCTCTTCCTGTCCTCGGGGGGCATGAGCTCCACGGTGCCGATGGCATAGGCGAAGGAGCCGCCCCATTCCACGTTCACGACGAGGATGCAGTCGGCGTCGGCGATCTCGGCGGCCCTCATGTTGGCGATGTCCTTATCGTAGATGTTGATCTCCGCCGGGCTTCCCGCGCCCTCCATGAGGATGAAGTCGTAATGGTCCTTGAGGAAGTCGATGTTCCTCCTGACGATCTCCCTGCCGGGTCCGGGGACGAAGTCGTTGTAGTACGAAGGGACATCATAGTCGCCGAAGGGCTTGCCCTCCACCACGACCTGGGAGACGGTGTTCCCCTTGGGCTTCAGGAGGATGGGGTTCATGTGGTAGTTGGGGATGGTGAGTCCCATGGCCTGGGCCTGGAGCATCTGCACCATGGCGATCTCCTCGCCTTTGGCGGTGACCCTGGAGTTCAGGCTCATGTTCTGCGATTTGAAGGGTGCGCACAGGTATCCCCTCCTGAGGAGGATCCTTCCCAGGGCGGCGACGGTCATGGACTTGCCCGCGTCCGAGGTGGCGCCCACGACCATGACCGCTTTGCCCCTCTTCCAGCAGGCGTCCATGCTCTCCCTGAAGACCTCCATCATGCCCTCGTGGTCCCCGGGTGCGATGCCCTTCTCCAGGATCCTCGGCAGCGCATATTCCACGGTGCGGTCGCGGTGGATGAAGAGGCAGTCCTCGCATGACCAGATATCGCCGATCTTGGTCCCCCTGATGTAGTGGCCGTTACGTTCGTCCTCGCAGGGATAGAACGGGCAGTAGCAGAAGGTGCAGTTCTGTCCCTTGAAATGGGACGGATGGTAGGGGCACTCACGGTTGCTGCGGATGTTCCCTGCGGCGAGCTCGTCTTCCACTCTCTTCTTGATGGTCTTCATGGGGGCACCTGAATGCACGTGTATGTTCGCGCGGATAGATAAGCTGTCGTACTCATCCATCCGTATTCCCATGCGTCAGTACCCGGCGGGGATTCACTGCCCCGGATCCGGTCCGCTGCCCGCCAGAGCCCTCTCGCGGTTGTCCGCGATGGCGGTGAAGAACACGTCCATGGAGGAGTTGAGGGCGGTCTCGAGGGAATCCTGGATGACCCCGATGATGAAACCGATGGCGATTAGCTCGGAGGCCGCGTCCCCGGGGACCCCCAGCATGGAGCAGGCGAGGGGGATGAGCAGCAGCGATCCGCCGTTGACCCCCGATGCGCCGCATGCGGACAGTGCCGCGACCACGCAGAGGGCCACGGCCATGTAGAGGGGGATGCTGATGCCGAGGGTGTTGGCGGCCGCCAGGGTCATCACGGTGATGGTGATGGCGGCGCCGTTCATGTTCACGGTGGCTCCCAGGGGGATCGACACGGCGTAGAAGTCCCGGTCGAGCTCCAGCTCCTCGCAGAGCTTGAGGTTCACGGGGATGTTCGCGGCGGAGCTCCTGGTGAAGAACGCGGTGATGGCGCTGCCCCTGAGGCACTTGAGGAGCAGGGGGTAGGGGTTCCTGCGGCTGACGATGAAGGCCAGCAAAGGGTTGGTGACGAACATGACCAGGACCATCGCCGCCACCAGGAGGATGATCAGGTGGCCGTACTCGGTGAAGATGTCCAGCCCGTTCTCGGAAACGGCGTTGTAGATGAGTCCGAAGATTCCAATGGGGGCGAACTGGATCACGAAGCCGATGACCTGGGCCATGATGTTGGAGATGTCCTTGGAGACGGTCTTGGTGGTCTCGGAGGCATACTTCTTCATGAAGAGTCCGATGATGACCGCCCAGGTCAGGATGCCCAGGAAGTTGGCCCCGGCGAAGGCGTCCACGGGGTTGCAGATCAGCTTGGAGACGATCATCTCGACGATCTCGTAGGCCTCGTCGCTGTAGAACGGTGCGTATACGGAGACGAAGGTCACGGTGGCGGGCCAGAGGTAGCAGAGCACGGTGGCGATTACGGCCGCGATGATGGTGCTCGCGAGATACAGCTTGATGACGGTCCTGAACCTCGCTCCCAGGTTGAAGGTGGAATGGGAGATGGCGGTGATGACCAGGAAGAAGACCAGGAACGGAGCGACGGCCTTCAGCGCCCAGATGAACGCGTCACCGAGCAGGAAAAGGTACTTGCTGTGCGGGTAGACCAGCGCGACGGCGATACCGATCACCAAAGCGATGATTATGCGGAGCACTAGGCTGACCGACGTCCATGTGTCGTACGCTTTCCTGAGGTCTACCATGGGTGCGCATGGTCCTTTTCCCATTTAACGGTGCTTGAGAAAAATAACATCCCATTCTATAAGAGTCGGAAACTCATATTCCCTGCCCATGGGATGCGAATTCACCTTCATTCACTGTGCGGACCTGCACCTCGGCAGCCGGTGCTGGGGCAGCAGACACGACGACCCCGCCCTCGGCAAGAGGTTCTACGAATCGACCTTCGCCTCGTTCAGGAAGATCGTCGACCTCGGACTCGCCAGGGCGGATTTCATGGTCATATCCGGGGACATCTACGACGAGCTCACCGAGACCCCCCGCACACGCCTGTTCTTCGCATCCGAGATGAAGAGGTTCTCCAAACCCTGCTTCATCGTCACAGGAAACCACGACGCCCGCCACAGCTGGTCGGAGAGCATCCCCTATCCGCCCAACGTCTACCAGTTCGGCGCATCCCCTTCCAAATACCGCGTGAACATCCGCGGAACCCCCGTCGAGGTCACCGGCATAAGCTTCGACGGACCCCACACCGACGAGAACCTGGTGGCAAAGCTGAGGGGCTCCCCCGGGGTCTTCACCGTAGGCGTGGTCCACTGCGAGGTCGGTACGGCCGGAGGCTACGCCCCCTGCTCCATGGAGGACTTCCTCGGGAAGGACATACAGTACTGGGCCCTCGGGCACATCCACAAGAGGATGGTGCTGAGGGAGGCCGAACCCGCCGTGATCTACCCCGGGAACATCCAGGGCCGCGACATCTCCGAGTCCGGGGAGAAGGGATGCATGCTCGTGCATGTGGACGGCGGCAACGTATCCGCGGAGTTCGTCCCCACGCAGGAGATCCTCTGGAAGGAGGTGGCCGCCGACATCACCGGGAAGGCCACCCTCGGGGAGCTCATCGCCTCCGTGAGGGCGGAGATCCCCTCCGACTCCATCATCGGTCTCGACATCGTGGGCAGGGGCCCCCTCAACAGGCCGATCCGCCGCGACCCGGCCGGACTGGCCGAGAGGATCGAGGAGGAGACCGGCTGCCCCACCACCATAAGGAAGCTCACCTGCACCGACGACATCGACCTGGAGAAGCTCGCTCAGGGCGAGACCCTGGCCTCCGCCGTCGTGAAGGCGGGCGATTCCTTCTACAACATGAGCGAGGAGGAGCTGCTAGACGCCATCTGCTGCACCGCGCCCTCCAAGGACGTGAGGATGTACCTCGAGTACTTCGCCAAGCACGGCAGGCTGCACGACCTCGTGAGGGAGGCGCAGCTTTCCGCCGTCAGCAGGATCCTGGAGGGGAGCGAATGAGGATCCTCCGCATCAGGATCGGCTCCTTCGGCAGGCTGAAGGACCGCGACATGGAGATGTCGCCCGGACTGAATGCCGTGTACGGGCCCAACGAGGCGGGCAAGAGCACCCTCAGGTCGTTCATCACCACCACCCTCTTCCCGAAGTCCAAGGTCGGCTATCCCACCCCGAAGACCAGCGATTCCGGTTCGGTCGACGTCCTCCTGGAGAACGGCGACAGGGTCACCTTCACCAAGGACGGTAAGAAGAGCAACGGCGTGGGCTCGGTGCTCTGCGGCATCGACGACAAGGAGTACGTCTCGATCTACTCCATGCAGCCCGAGGACCTCAGGGACGTGGACCGTCTGGAGAACGGCGGCATCCGCAACCGCTTCCTCACCATCCCCGGCGGAGGGGACCTGCCCGGAGCGTACGAGGCCATCAACTCGGAGCGCACGGCGCTGCTCCCGGACGGACGCCGCAGCCCGACCTGCGGCATCACCAGGCTGGTGGACGCGGAGAACAACGCCGCCCGCCGTGTCAGGGAGCTGCAGAACCGCGAGAGCGGAGACAACAGGTACAGCGAGCTCGTCCGCAGGAAGGGGGAACTTACCGCACAGCTCGAATCCGCACAGGCGACCTTCGATACCGCGGATAAGAACCGCCTCGACTCCAACGCGTTCGCGCACAGGGCGGAGGACCTCCAGAAGCTGGAAGCGCTCGTCGAGAGGGAGAAGGCGCTCGCCTACTCCGAGAACACCGATCCCTCCAAGCTCGAGGTCCTGGACACAGACATAAAGAACCGCAGGACGGTCTTCGAGAGGGCATCGCAGAAGGAGGATGCCTGCAGGACCGCCCTCGAGGGAAGGGATCCCGAACTCTATATGAGATACAAGAAGAAGATAGAGCAGCTGGACCGCTTCTCCGCGGACTACGAGTTCTACCGCAGCAGCAGCGTCCCCGCAGAGGCTGCTCCCGCCAGCAGGGGAGGTCTCCCCATGCTGACCATAGCAGGAGCCGGAGTGGCCATCGTGGGAATCGCGGTGGCCGCGCTGGTGAACGTCATAGCGGGAGGGGCGGTGGCCGCCATCGGTGCGATCATCGCCGTCTTCGGACTGCGTTCCCGCGGCAGCGCCCCCGCACCCGCTCCCGCCCCCGTCAGGCAGGACAACGACACCGCCCGGAGGATGGAGGAGGCCCTCGACCAGGTCGCGTCGGTATTCGACATTCCCCGCAGGGGATACCATGCGGACGTGAGGACTCTCATGGACGGGCTCCGCACATCGGAATCTTACAGGGAAGCGGCCTCGGAACTGAAGGCCGCCGAGGCCTCCCTGAAGCAGGCCTCCGACGCCAGGGAGCTGTTCCTCTCGGGATACAAAGGGGAGGAGGGGTACCGCAGGGCCGTCGCAGATTCCAAGGAGCTCATCTCGGTCAGGTCGCAGATAGAGGCACTCAGGGCAAGCACCTCGAACGTCCCGGAGGCGCCCGTCGACACCGATACCGCGGAATCGGCGTACTCCACGGCGCAGTCCAACCTCTCCGCTCTCAAAGAAGAACTATCTAGCATCGACCAGGCGCTGAAGGACATCGGCGGGGACACCTCCGTGGAGGACGCCCTCACCGCCAGCTCCGACGCCTCCGACAAGGTCTACGACGCCTGCTACAGGTGGGCGAGGCTCATGATGGAGAAGCTCATCCTAGACAAGGCTTCGGAAGAAGCCTACGGCAGCCACCGCCCCGAGGTGATGGAGCGCGCCGACGGATTCCTGTCGCTCATGACCGACGGGAGGTACAGCATGAGCACCGATCCCCGCGACACCGAGCTCGCCATCGTGGACCGCGGTACCGGCGAGAAGAAGGTCGCGAAGGAATGGTCGAGCGGTCTCGAGGACCAGGTCAAGCTCTCGGTCAAGATGGCGGTGTCGCTCAGCCTCTCCAAGGAGAAGCCCCCGGTGATCCTCGACGATATCCTGCTGACCTCGGACAGCGGGAGGAAGAAGGCTGCCTGCAAAGCGCTGGCCCAGCTGTCGGAGGACATCCAGGTGATCTACTTCACCTGCGACCGCGAGACCAGGGACTTCCTCGCGTCGGAGGGGGCCTCGGTGACCGATCTCTGAGGTCAACGGGCCTTTCCTCCCGCCCTGTCGGTGTTATAAAGTCTTCGCAAAATAACAACCTATATTTACCGTAATAATATACGTCAGGAACAGGGAAAACACTGGATGTTTTCCTGTTCACAATCACTATCACTCGCGCGGTCGAGCATGGCTCCTGCGCATCAAAGCCGACAATCCGATGAGGACACTGCGGCAGAAAAATGGGATGGAAACACGTTACCCGGACAGCCTGTACTAGGCTGAAAGATGGGTAAATGCAGTAATGGTACTGCGGAACAGGAAACCGTAGGTTTTTTCCCGGAATAACAACCCGGAGTGGTTTCATGAGCGGAGTATCAGACCCCAGTTCAATCAAATATCAAGTCAAAGCAAAGATAAACGCAGACGGAATCGTCGACAAACCCGATGTCGTGGGTGCCATTTTCGGACAGACCGAAGGTCTGCTCGGCGACAACCTCGACCTGAGGGACCTCCAGAAATCCGGCAGGATCGGAAGGGTGGAAGTCGAGATC
>CADAGG010000049.1 GCA_902787415.1 methanogenic archaeon | reverse complement strand
ACAACCAGGACCTTGCCGCGCTCCGCCCTGGTCTTCAGACGGTCCAGGGTGACGGCGGGGACGCAGTCCTCCACGGAGTACCTTCCGTTCTGTATGACGGGTCTTCCCGCATACAGCTTCTGGTTCTGTACGGTTCCGTAGAATAGCGGTATGGTCTGCATCCAAATGCTCCCCAATCATTCATGTCCCGATATGCTGGGACAGTATCTCCCCATAAGGGATTCTTGTATAAAAGTGTAGTAAAAAGGGTTGAGTTCGGGCCGGGTTGCCCCGGCCTTCACTCAGGGATAGGGTTTCACATCAGCTTCTCTTTGATGATGGGCATCAGGCCACCGACCATGGTGATGATGCCTCCAATCAGGACGAGCCAGAATCCGATACCGATCTTGTAGATGTCGGTGAGTTTGATGGTGACTCCATATGCAGTCCAGGACTGGGTGTAGAAGAGGATTCCGCAGATGACGACGACGATAGCGAGGATCAGTGCGATGAGTCCGAGGATGACGTTGATCTGCTTGAACTTGTCAACGTTCATGAAGGTGGGGACGATCATGAGGACGAGAGAGATAATTCCGCAGATGAGTGCGACGAGAGGCACGAAGGTGTACTTCATGTCAGAGTCCTTTGCGTCAGTGTAAACTTTCCAACCGCTTGCGGTGGCGTCACCGATAGAGAGCCAGGTAAGGAACACGCCGACGATGAGGATGACCGCACCGATGATGGCGATGATTCCGAGAAGGTTCATGTTTTTCATATCCATAGCCATAATTAATCACCTTGGTGATCGTTGCATCCCATGCAACTGCAATTTAAATCTATCTACCACTATATATACTGTTTTGAGCATTGACAAAAAAATCGATGCTGGATAATGCTTTTATGGACATTTTATACCAAAAATCATCCAAATCAGTCGGTAACTCTTTTACCTTAAAATGAGATGTCATCCGCATGGCAATCTACCAGTGCCCCAAATGCGGAAACGTGTACGAGAAGACCTACGCGGCCGGAGGATGCACCCCCAAGTGCTGCGGAGAGAGCTGTGTGGAGGTCGCCCCCAAGACCGGCAACCCCGACGAGAACAAGCACGTCCCCTACTTCGAGAGGGTCGACGGAGGAGTACTCGTCAAGGTCGGAAAGAACGACGCCCACCCCATGGCCGACGACCACTACATCGTGTGGATCGAGATCTGCGCCGACGGAGTCCGCATGAGGAAGTACCTCAAACCCGGAGACAAGCCCGAGGCCTTCTTCAAGACCGACGCCTCCAAGATCATCGCCAGGGAGTTCTGCAACAAGCACGGCCTCTGGACCTACGAGTGATACAAACCATTCCAAGGGCCTTCGGGCCCGCCTTTATCTTTTTCACATAGTGCCAGACATCCGGAAAACCGTTCTCCGGATCCTCTCCTTCGCGTACATATGCGGGCGGTCGCAGGCACGTACCCGCACGCACGTTTTAATATGCGGAGGAAATAGCGTTCCTTACCGTTCAAGGTGAATCATGATGATTTACGATATTCCGTCAGGCAATCTTCTTCTTGAGTAAGCCAGCGGAAGCTAGAACGGTTTGGTGGTTTTTATGAAAAAGCAACAAACCAGTGAAGACGTTAAAGAGCTGAAGGATAAATTTGCGATTAGTCAGTACAACCAGCTCGTGCTCTCTGGTGTGGATTCCATCAAAGATGTAGAGATCTTCGATACCACGCTGAGGGACGGTGAGCAGACCCCCGGGATAGCGTTAAGCCCCGAGGACAAGGTACGCATCGCTGAGGCCCTCGACAAGCTCGGCGTAAGGTATATCGAGGCGGGCTTCGCCGCCTCCAGCGAGATCGAAAGGGACACTATCAAGAAGATCAACGCGCTGGGCCTGAACGCCCAGGTGCTGAGCCTGGCGAGGTCCGTGAAGGGCGACATAGACGCAGTCATAGACAGCGGATGCGATTACATCCACACCTTCATCGCCACCTCCGATCTGCACATGAAGTACAAGCTGAAGATGACCCCCGAGGAGGTCAGGGCCAAGGCCGTGGAGTCCGTGGAGTACGCCCGCGAGCACGGTCTGAAGGTGCAGTTCTCCTGCGAGGACGCCACCCGTTCCGACCTGGATTTCATGAAGTCAGTGTACAAGGCGGTGCAGGATGCGGGAGCATGCTCCATCAACGTGCCCGACACCGTCGGAGTGATCATCCCCAAGGCCATGACCTACCTGATCTCCGAACTGAAGAAGGAGATCACCATCCCCATCGCGGTCCACTGCCACAACGACCTGGGCCTGGCCACCGCCAACACCCTGGCCGCCATCGAGGCGGGAGCGACCATCGTGCACTCCACCGTCAACGGAATCGGCGAGAGGGCCGGCAACGTCGCCATGGAGGAGGTCGCCATCAACATGCTGGCGAACTACGGCATCGAATGCGTCAACATGGAGAAGATCATGGAGACCTCGAACATCATCCAGGGCATCACCGGCGTCCACATGGCCGTCAACAAGGCACTGGTGGGAGCCAACGCCTTCGCGCACTCCTCCGGAGTGCACGTGCACGGCGTCATGGGCAACGCCCTGACCTACGAGCCCTTCAAGCCCGAGGTCATCGGCGCCCAGAGGCACATCGTGGTCGGCAAGCTGTCCGGCGCCCACACCGTCGAGGGCAAGCTGGAGGAGCTGGGCATCAAGTTCCCGGCCGAGCACATGCCCGAGCTGATGGAGACTATCAAGAAGCTGGCCGTGGCAGGCAAGACCGTCACCGACGCCGAACTGGTCGCCGTCGCCGACGACATCATGTGGAAGAAGTCCGCCGACAAGAAGGAGTGCGTGCTGGACGAGCTGACCGTCATCACCGGCAGGTCCACCACCCCCACCGCCACCGTCAAGATCACCCGCGCCGACGGAACCGTGGTCACCACCTCCGACATCGGAGTGGGCCCCGTCAACGCCGCGGTCAACGCCATCAGGAAGGCCGTCAACGAGGACATGACTCTGGAGGAGTACAAGCTGTCAGCCATCACCGGCGGAAGCGACTCCATGTGCCAGGTCGCTGTCACCGTCAAGAACGTGCAGGGAGACGGCAACATGTCGTTCGGCAGGGCGGTCGGTCCCGACATAGTCGAGACCTCCGTCAACGCGACCATGGCGGCCATCAACAAGGACTTCGCACGCATCAAGAACTACATTCATCCGGAAGAGTGAACAAATGGGAAAGACAATCGCAGAGAAGATCCTGTCCGAGCATTCGCACACCGATGCGAAAGCAGGGCAGATCGTGGTAGCCGACGTGGACTACGTTATGGTCAACGACGTCACCGGCCCCATCGCATTCAGGAAGTACGATGAGATCGGCAACGGCAAGATGTTCAAGGAGAGGATGGTCCTCATCCCCGACCACTACGTGCCCAACAAGGACATCGCATCCGCCGTGCAGGCCAAGGAGATGAGGGACTTCGTGAAGAAGCACGACCTCCCCAACTACTTCGAGGTCGGAAAGGGCGGCGTCTGCCACCAGCTCATGGTCGAGGAGGGCTTCGCCGCCCCCGGCAGGCTCATCGTCGGCGCCGACTCCCACACCTGCACCTACGGTGCGGTCAATGCGCTCTCAACCGGAATCGGATCCACCGAGGCGGGTGTCGTCTTCGCCACCGGCAAGCTGTGGTTCAAGGTCCCCGAGTCCATCAAGGTCATCCTCCACGGCAAGTTCAGGAAATACGTCGGAGGAAAGGACCTCGTGCTGAAGATCATCAGCGACATCGGGGTGGACGGTGCCAACTACAAGGCGTTCGAGTTCTGCGGAGAGGGAGTCCACAACATGTCCGTCCCCGACAGGCTCGCCGTCTCCAACATGGCCATCGAGGCCGGCGGAAAGGCGGGAATCTTCCCCTGCGACGATAAAACAAAAGATTACATCAAGGACTTCGTCAGGGGAGAGTACACCCCCGTGGAGGCGGACCCCGACGCGGAGTACTGCAGGACCCTGGAGTACAACCTCGACGAGCTGGAGAGCATGGTGGCATTCCCCCACCTCCCCTCCAACGGCCACAAGGTCAAGGATGTGGATGTCAAGATCGACCAGGCCTACCTCGGAAGCTGCACCAACGGGCGCATCGAGGACATGAGGGTCGCCGCCGAGATCATCAAAGGCAGGAAAGTGGCGGACGGCGTCCGCTTCATCGTGGTCCCCGCCTCCCAGAGGGTCTACCGCGCCATGGTGGACGAGGGGCTCATGGACATCTTCCTCGATGCCGGTGCCTTCGTCTCCGGACCCACCTGCGGAGCATGTCTCGGAGGATACATGGGAATCCTCGCCGCCGGCGAGAGATCCGTGTCCTCCACCAACAGGAACTTCATCGGAAGGATGGGCGACAAGGCCTCCGAGGTCTACCTCGCGGGCCCCGAAGTGGTCGCGGCATCCGCCGTGGCGGGAAGGATCGTCACCCCCGCACAGCTGGAGGGAAACTGAATGGCAGCAAAGATCGAAGGAAAGGCATGGAAGTTCGGCGACGACGTCGACACCGACCAGATCATCCCCGCCGAGAGGCTGGTCTCCTCCAACCTCGACCACCTGAACGACTTCATCTTCGAGAAGGTCAGGCCCGGCTTCGGACCCACCGTCAAGAAGGGCGACGTCCTGGTGGCGGGCAAGAACTTCGGATGCGGCTCCTCCAGGGAGCACGCGCCCCTCTCGCTCATGGAGGCGGGATTCAGTGTCATCATCGCGGAGTCGTTCGCACGCATCTTCTACAGGAACTCCATGAACATCGGACTGCTCCTGGTGGAGTGCAAGACCGACATCCCTGAGGGGGACGTCGTCAGCGTGGACATCGACAAGGGTGTCGTGAAGGACGTCACCTCCGGCAGGGAGTGGACGTTCGAGAAGTACCCCGGATTCATCGGCGAGCTGGTGAAGGCCGGCGGTCTCGTCAACCTCGTGAAGGAGGGTAAGTTCTGATGAAACATTTCGCAATCATCCCCGGAGACGGAATCGGAAAGGAGGTAATCGCAGCCGGAATGGAGGTCCTCGACGCAGTGTCCCAGATCTCCTCTTTCGAGTACGACGGAGAATACTCCCAGATCGGTTCCGACAGGTACCTGAAGACCGGCGAGCTCCTCACCGATCAGGACATCAGCGACCTCAAGAAGAAGGACGCCATCTACTTCGGAGCCATCGGCGACCCCCGCGTCAAGCCCGGCATCCTCGAGGGAGGCATCCTCCTCAAGATGAGGGCGGTCTTCGACCAGTACATCAACCTCAGGCCCGTCACCTCCTGGTTCCCCCTGGTCCCCCTGAAGAGGGAGGTGGACTTCGACATCCACTTCCTCAGGGAGAACACCGAGGACTTCTACATGGGCCTCGGAAAGAGGTTCGGACCCTCCTACTCCGACAAGAAGAACGCCGACGGCTCCTACGACGTCGAGCTCGGAGTGAAGAGGGAGTCGTACAACATGGACTTCAAGGTCAACGCGCACCCCACCGCCGATGACGACTATTCGATCGAGATCGGACTCGTCTCCAGGAAGGGCATCACCCGCTGGGCCGACTACGCCATGAAATACGCCATCGCAAGGGGAGACGACAAGGTCACCCTGGTCGACAAGGCCAACGTCATCACCAACAACTACGGCATGCAGAGGGAGATCTTCCAGCAGAAGGCCGACGAGTACGGCCTCAAGCTGGAGTTCATGTTCGTGGACGCCATGTCCATGGCCATGATCGTCCGCCCCGAGACCTTCGGCACCGTGGCCGTCCCCAACCTCTTCGGAGACATCCTCACCGACCTGGGCGCGCAGCTCCAGGGAGGACTCGGAATGGGAGGCAGCGGAAACATCAACCCCAACGGGGTCAGCATGTTCGAGCCCATCCACGGATCCGCACCCGACATCGCCGGACAGGGCAAGGCCAACCCCATCGCGGCCGTACTGGCAGCCCAGATGCTGCTGGAGAACCAGGGCTTCCCCAAGGAGGGAAAGATGCTGCACGATGCGGTCAGGTACGTCCTGGACCACAACCAGACCACGCCCGACCTGGGCGGAAAGCTGAAGACCGCGGAGGTAGGAAAGGCCATCGCGGACTTCATCCTCAACCAGAAGAAGTGAAACCCTTGCTGCACCTCGAGCTGAGATTCCCGTACGACGACGAGAGGACCGCGAAAGCCGTCCTCGCGGCCGTCTCCCCGGAGAACGGGGGATACGTGAGCTCCAGGCTCGAGGGCAGCACAATCATCTATGAGATGGAGGCCGACAACGCGGGTACCCTCAGGAACACCGCGGACGATCTTCTGGCCTGCATCAAGGCCGCCGAGGATTCGGCGGGACTCGTCTCGGAGCCCTTCATCGAGCCCGAGGAACACGAGTGATCAGTCCTGATCGGGATCTTTCACGTAGTAGACGTACTCGTCCATCCTGAGAAGGGTGAAGATGGCTACCGCGGCGCACCCTATTCCTATCAGTGCCCCGGCGAGGACGTCGGTGGGATAGTGGGCGTACATGTACATCCTGGTGAGAGCCACCAGGAACGCCAGCAGAAGGATCTCGGGCAGGAGGTCCCGGCGGAACACCGCGAAGACCGTGGCCACGCAGAACAGCTGGGCCGTGTGCCCCGAGGGGAAGGACGAGGTCTGGAAGGAGGTTATCAGCGCGTCCACGGCGTAGTCCTGGAGAGGACGGTTGCGCATGAACCCGTACTTGAATGAATAGACGAAGATGATCTCCAGCGCCAGCGAGCAGAGGAGGACCAGCCCGAACATGCGGGTGTTGGGGCGGCGCAGCAGGAGGATACCCAGGATGACCCAGATTATGCAGGTCTTGAACGCGTACTCGAATGCCAGGGACAGCCAGTCCATGGGGATGCATCCGAACGTACCGTGGATCCAGTCGAGGATATCTATCTCCTGCATGCAACCTCCCGGTATCAGTCCTCTTCGCTTCCGGTACGGATCTTGACGGCGATACCCTTCTTCATGCTGAAGATCTCGTCGGCGACCAGCAGCATCCTGCCGGTGGCGACCGCCCTGTCGTCCTTGTCGACGACGATGACCTCGTCCATGGGGACCAGGTCGGGATCGCAGGCGGTGGTGAACTGGCACATGGCGTTCCTGCCCTGCGATACGAAGGGTACGGAGTCGTCCGTGACGGCCATCCTCATGTGGGGCGCGGGAACCGCGGCGAGGATCCTCTGGGCTCCCTCGATCCTGAGGGTGTAGAGTCCGTCGCCGGCCCTCATGGAGAGCACGTGCTCCCCGTCGGAGATGACGTTCCTGATCTTGCCGGTCTTCTTGCTCTTCCTGAGCTCGATCTTCCCTCTGAAGAGCGCCTCGGCGGCCTCCAGTCCGAACTGGTACCTGGCGACGGCCAGTGCCCTCTGGATGTCCAGGGGGTCGTCGGTGAAGATCTCCCCCTTCCTGGCGACGACGCCGGTGGGGGGCTCGATGACCTTGGTCTCCTCGGGAGCGGGCTCGGTCTCGGGGAGCTCGGAGCCGCTGACGGTCTCGTCGAACTTCTCCTCCAGGAACCTGAGGGTGAGCTCCTCGCTCTCGGCGGTGGTGTCGTTGTCCTCGATCTCGGGGAAGAGGGACTGTGCCAGAGGGTACATTTCATCCAATTCTGCGGGCACCGGTCCGAAGGGGCTGATGACCACGGGGGTGTAGCCCTGGCGGCGGGCGTTGGCGAACTCGGCGGGGAAGGCCCTGCTGTAGGGCTTCTGAGACTCGCCGTAGAAGATGGCGGCCTTCCTGGTCGGGGGGATGTAGCGGGACATGATCCTGTCGGCATACCTCTTGAAGACGGGCCTGCCGCGGGTCTCGATCCCGGTGTAGAATATCGCACCCTCCCTGGAGATGGGGTCGAACCTCTCCAGGTAGTCCTGGTACTCCCTGAGCCTCCTGAGTCCGTCGAGCATGGCGGGGTGCGCCCTGCACCTCATCTCGGCGAGCTCCCACAGGCGGCCCTCGCGGAGGTACCTCTTCACCAGGAGCAGCTCGTTCCTGATGGCGTAGAGGTTGTGCATCGCCAGGATCCTGACCCTGGCGTTCTTCTCGGTCTTCTTCAGGGCCTCGAGGGTGAGTCCCCTGCAGGCGGGGCAGTTGCAGTCGAGGGACTGCATCTCCGCCAGCCTGAAGGACCCGTCGATGAACATCATCCTGTCGTCCTTGGCGAACTTGGCGTAGGAGGCGGAGTCGAAGAGGTCGCATCCCATCAGGGTGGCGAAGGCGAGGATCATGGGGTGTCCGGCACCGAAGAGGTGCACGGGGCGGTTGGGGTTGAGTCCCATCTTGGACGAGATCACCACATCCACCAGCTCCGCGTAGCGGTACTGCTCCATGAGGGGCAACGTCGATGTCCATCTTGGCCATCTTCTCGGCGCAGTCCTTCCTGAGATTCGGGTAGACGGAACCCTGGACGACTCCGTTGATCATCATGTCCCCTTTCAGGGCGACAGCCTCCTCGGTCCTCTTGAGTGTCTCCACGATGGATTCGGCGGTCTGCTCCTCGGACCAGAAGGGCTCGGTGAAGATGTCGAGCACGGTTCCGATGTCGGTGCCGATGGCCTTCTGGAATTCCACGATCTCCTTGTTGGTCATCTCGACCTCGCCGTACATGTGGCTCTGGAAGGTACCGGAGTCGGTCATGATGACGCCGGGGAAGTCGAGCATTTCGTGCAGGCCCTTGGCCCTGGCCTCCTCGTTGAGGGCGGGGGTGTTCTTGATGATGTAGGAATTGGTGATCATCGCGCCGAAGCCGAACTCGTCGTAGAGCTCCCTGGGCAGGACGGTCTTGATCTTGGGATTGATAACGGGTAGAAGGGTGGGGGTCTCCACGGTGCGGCCGGAGGTGGTGGTGAACTTACCGATGCGGGCCATACCGTCCCTTCTGAGGATCTCGAACATAGTGGGACTATCCCTTCTTTATAATAAAGGATGTGGGGAAGTTCTAGTCAGAGTTAGTACTAATTGTAGTCCTCTGCATTATAACCCTACTCGACGAACCTAATCACAGTTGTTACCGATGACCGATGAAATGACCGAGATGGAACGCATCAAACGCACTGCGGATGATGCCTTCAAGGAACTGATCCGTGAGAAAGATGTTCTTGCTTGGACCGCCAAAGCATCTATCGACGAGTTCAAGGACATGGATATCGAGGACATCAAAGGAATGATATGTGAGGATGGGGGAAAGGCAT
>CADAGG010000048.1 GCA_902787415.1 methanogenic archaeon | reverse complement strand
GTGTCGATGCCAAGTCCGTAGGTCATGCGGCCGCCTCATCCGATGTATCTGCGCAGGTCCGCCACGAGGGGGATGGTCTCGACGGAAGGACCTACTGCCTTCTCCCATCCCTCGCGGGTCAGGTGGGTCTCCACACCGATGAAACGGGTGCCGGAGTTCACGCAGGTATAGTAGTCCGTGGTTCCGTCGCCGAGGAAGATGACCTCGTCAAGGCCCACCCCGAGGGCGCCGCACATGTGCTCCATGGCGACCTTCGACGGCTTCGCTTCCTTGTAGGGATAGTCATCCCTCGCGATGACCGCATCGAAAAGACCCAGCATGTTCGATCCTGATAATATGTAGTCGGCATACGAGTGGCCGCCGCGGGTCAGGATGGCGGTCTTGTACCCCCTCCTTCTGAGGTCTTCCAGTAGTTCCCTGGTGCCGGGATAGGGTTTCGCCTGTTCGGCGAACTCCATCTCCACCTCGGTGGCACGGTCGCCGGCCCTCCTCTCGAAGTTCGCGAATGCCTCCGGCTTGTTGGCCTCGAGCCAACCCAGCCCCTCATCAAGGGAACCGGTCTTCAGATGCCTCTCGATGATGTCTCCCGGAACGCCCTGGCACTCGAACTCGTCCATGAAGATGCGTCCGAGCTTCTCGTAGTTCACCTTGGTGTTCATGACGGTCCCGTCCATGTCGAAACCGATCGCTCTGATCTTGGGGTCCAGGGTCATGGTCGTCCTCGTATGCGTGAAAGGAATCCGCCGGGATGCTCCCGGCGGAGGTGTCAATTCAGAGTAGTAGCCCCCCTTCTGTTTCAGACAGCATTCAACTAACGCACTCTACCCGCCGGTCGCAGGCATCTCATCCCGGCTGTGTGAGCTTGCTCCGATGAGGAGTCGCCGTTTCACCAAATCCCCGGGAATGTCGCTGCCGAACAGGTCATCCTTCTTACCGGGGCTGTGTCGTTTCTGGGCCCTTGCCAAGGCTCTCGCCTTACTGAATTTCTCAGTTCATCTTTGCCCGTGGAGGAGGGAACTTCCTCAGCCGGGCCCGAAGGCCCTACCGTCAGCCGTCCTCTCTCTATTGACGGTAATGGGATTATGACAGGGGTTTATAGTTTTTCGCGGTGCTGGACTGACTGCGCCAAAAGACTTATAAGGTACGTGTAGATAGGGTGGCTTACTGCAAGGGTAGTCAAGCATGGCCAACGACGCTAGCTTGAGGGGCTAGTCCATAGCTGTCCGCGAGTTCAAATCTCGTCCCTTGCACCTTCTTCAAATTTCCCATCCTTCTGGACGTCTTTTTATATTCTAATCCTGTTGCAGTACTCATGCTCCAGCGTAAGAAGCTCCAATACTACGGAAGACAGTACGGAATCGAGAACTACGCGATCATCACCCTCACGGATGGGGACTGCGAGAGGATCTGCAAGGCCGTTGGAGTGCCCGTTGTCAAGGCCGCCGACATCGGCGGGAAGTTCGACGAGCTCATATCGATCGTCATGGACGACCCCGGTTTCATCGAGGCCCACCGTCACGAGGGCGTCTCCGACGAGGTCTTCCTCATCAGGTGCGGCGACTATGCCGCCAACGAGGTCTTCAAGGCCTACACGAATCAGTAAGGTCACCGAATGTTCGCGCTGCTCTACATCATCGTCGGAGGCTGTTTCGAGCCTGTCTGGGTCTTTGCTTTGGACAAGGCCGATAAGTCCGAGGGACGCAGGATGATGGGCTTCTATGCCATCGCTCTGACGTGCATGTTCCTGAGCATCTTCTTCCTCTCGTTCGCGATGAGGACTGTCAGCGTGGGGGTCTCCTACGCCATGTGGACGGCGGTGGGTTCCATCCTCACGCTGATCATCAGTAAGATATTCTACAACGAGATGTTCAAACCGCTGAAGATCCTCGGCGTCACGATGATCCTCATCGGCATCGTCGGTCTGGAACTGGCGGGTGGTCTCTGATGAACCCGTGGATTTGCCTGGTGGCCGGCGGCTTCTTCGAGATGTGCTGGGCGCTGGTGATGAACCTCTCCGACGGCTTCGTCAAGGTGGAATGGGGCATCGCCGCCTATCTGATCAGTCTGATCAGCGTCTATCTGCTCTACGTGGCCATGAGGAAGCTGCCCATCGGCATGTGCTATGCCGTATGGGCCGGCTGCGGCACCGTGATGTCGGCCGTCTTCGGATGGATAATCTTCAGCCAGGGGCTCAGTCTGATCGAGATCTTCTTCCTGGCGATCCTTATCGGGGGCATCCTCCTGCTCCAGCTCCAGGAAGGGAGCGGAGACGGAGAGGAAGCTCAGCGCGACCAGTAATCTATTCCTGCCTCGCCCATGGCGATGACGTTGGCATCGGGGGAGGAGATGGGAGTCTCGCACCCGGGTGCGAGGATGAAACCTCCGTCGGCTCCGCAGGCGTCGATGATCTCGTAGCACCTCTTCTTGATCATGTCGGGTTTGCCGTTCATGATGCATGCCACGGGATCGATGTTGCCCATAAGTGCCAGACGTCCGTTTGCGGCCTTCTTCGCCACGGCGGGATCGACCGCATGGTCGAAGCTGAGGCACTGTGCCCCGGTGTCGCGGACCAGAGGTATGAGGTCGGTGGTGTTGCCGCACACGTGCAGGAACGCGGGCGCGTCGTAATCCTTCTTGACACCGTCGATGGCGGTCTTGATGCCTCCCAGGGAGAGGTGGAACATGTCGGGGGAGATGAGGTCCTCCGAGGAGGTGGGGTCGGCCATCCACATGACTGATGCTCCCGCCTCGATCTGCGCCCTCTCCTGCTCGGCGATGAACACCGCGCACTTCTGGATGAGCTTGCCGACGGCCTCCTCCTCGCCCATCATGGTGGCCATGAGGAGGTCCTCGGTACCCATGAGATACCCTGCGGTGGAGATGGGTCCCCAGGACAGTCCGCAGACGTGGAGGTCCTCGGGGAGGTACTTCTCGGTCTCCTTCAGGGCCTGCAGGATGCAGAGGTCGAAGTGGGGGCACTCGGAGGCCTTCGAGGGGTCGAAGAACGCGAGGTCGTCGATCTCCGAGATATCGTTGATGTACTTGGAGCGGACCCTCCCGTAGTCGTCATCGGGCATCTGGACGTCCATACCCATGTCGAGGAATACGATCTGCGAGTCGACCACGGGCTTGACGAAGTCGGATTTGGTCTTCAGAGCGTAGTCCACGGATACCTTTGCGGAGACCTTGGGCTCGTACCTGGCGTCCTTCACCATGAGGCCCGCGCTGCGGGCGGCGGTGACGAGGGCGAAGTTGTTGACAGGGGTCCTGTCGGTCTTCTCCATGTTCAAAGCGGCTTCGATGGTCTGGCGGTGTCCTGCGTCCTTCATGTGTCCGTCTCCTTGTGTGATCATGAATGCATGTTCATGTGGATAATCTCATTGACTCCCTGCGCGAACTTGTCCGCGCTGAGGTGGCCTCCCACGTCAGGCGTGGTGCGCCCCGACCGGTACATCTCGCACACGGCCGAGCGGATCAGCTGGTACTCGCGGTCCATGCCGAAGGTGAGCAGCATGCAGGCCGCGGAGAGGATGGCCGAGGTGGGGTTCAGCTCCCTGCCGACGGCCTCGGTATGGTAGATGGGTGCGACCGTGAACAGCTTCAGGTCCCTGCCCAGGTATCCGCAGGGCATCAGCCCGCTGCCCCCGACGATGCCGGCCGCCAGGCCCTGGATGCAGGCCGCGGAGGGTATGTCGCAGAGGAGGATGGCCGGTTCGGCACCGTGCTGGACCATGGTGTACAGCATCTCTCCTGTGGAGGTCCTTTTGACCCTGAACTCGGTGTCGGCGAAGAACTGTCCCAGCACTTCGTCGACACGGCTTTCCCTGCTCTTGAACAGGATGCCGTCCGCGACGGCGCTGATCTTGCGCCCGTCCTTCAGCTCGCAGATCTTCAGGGTCTCGGAGAGCATCTCCCTCAGGCGGTCGGAGTCGGTGTACTCCTCGGAGGAGATGCCGTCGATGCTTTCGGTCTCGTGCACCACCATGGTGCTGTCGGGGGCGGGGCTCAGGACGACCACGTCCACCGAACCCTTTCCCAGGTAGTCGCAGAGGGGGAAGTACTCCCTGTACTGGAGGTAGAGCCCCATCTGCTTCTGTATGGCGGCCAGGGGGTCGCGCTCGGGGACACCCTTCATGTCCAGCGGGCCGACCAGCATGGCGTCGCATTCGGTGATGAGGTCCATGGTGGCCGGAGGCATGGCATAGCCGGTGCTCTCGTACGCCTCGGCGCCCATCTTGCCGTGGACGATCTCCAGGTCGGGGGCCACCGACCTGAGGACCTTCTCGGCGGCCCCTATGACGGTGCGGCCGTAGTTGTCGCCGTTGATGACGAGGACCTTCCTGGTCATATCAGAGCCTGTTGAGTACGCCCGCGTAGATGAGCGGGAGGGTGATGGTGGCATCTCCCTCGACGGTCATCTTCTTGGCGTTGCTCTTGACCTTTCCCCAGGAGACCGCCTCGCGGATCTGTGCTCCGGAGAGGGATCCGTCGTACTCCATGGCGGTGGTCAGGTAGATGCAGTAGTCGAGTCCTCCGCGGAACTGGTTCCACCAGATGACGTGGTGCTTGGAGATGCCTCCTCCGATGATGACGGCGCCGGTGTACTTGGCGTCGTTGGTCATCTCGCTGAGCATCTGCTCGTCGGCGAAGAGGTCGATCCTGAGCTTCCTGTGGGTCTGGTAGTACATCCAGAGCTGGCATCCGAAGGAACCGTCGGTGATTCCGGGGACGACGATGGGCACCTTGTTCACATGGGCCCAGTAGAGGAGGGAGTCCTCGTGTCCCTTGACGTCGGCGAGCTTCTCTCCGACCTTGTCGATGATCTCGTGGGTGGACATGGACTGGGTCTCGGCGAAGATCTCGTCGAACATGGGGAGGAGGTTGTCCTCCAGGACGAGTCCGTAGCAGTCGTCGGGGACCAGGACGTTGCCGAGCCTGGAGACGTCGTGCTCCCTGAGCATCTTGTCGTCCATCATGAAGTCGCCCTTGTAGTAGGCGGCGAAGAGCCTGGAGAGGTCGTGGTCGAGGCATCCGCAGGTGGTGATGATGACGTCAACCATGTGGTTCTTGACCATGTCGACGATGACTCCGCGGGTTCCGGTGGCCATGATGCAGGCGGGGAAGGAGAGGATCTTGAGGACGCCCTCCTTCTTCACCATCTTCTCCACGATGTCGGTGGCGTCTGCGAGCTTCTGGGCGGTGAATCCTCCCGCCTTGCCCATCTGTACCAGCATGTCGTCCACGGTCATGCCTTTGGTCGCTTTGATGTCCTTCACGGGGATCTTCTTCAGGGATTTGCTCTTGGGGTCTTCTTTGACTGCCATGTTATTTCACTGCCGTCCACCAGGGCCACCGCGTTAATATATGTTCGCCCGTCCGCGCGCACGATGCCGCGGACACGGAAGAAGGCGATATCGTATGTGCCAGACATCCCGTTTGGTAACTTTTCCGCAGGGCTGTTATCCTCTCCGGTAGGATGCCAACGGCCTCCGGCGACGGGGAAGGATCCTCCGGAATGCCCCGTCCCGCCCGCGCATACGTTCGATTCCTACTATATTTACCCTATAAAGAGGGCCTATGGTTTTTATATGAGATAGGACTAATGCGACCATCCAAGAGGTACCTCAATGTACATGATAACTGAAGCCGAGGGTAAGATTCGCATCCCTCCCTCCAAACTCGGACAGGACATCGACGCCATCGTAGGCGAGGTGTCCCACGAACAGTTCGAAGGGAAAATGGAACAGGACCGCAGTCTCACCATCCTCGTAGACAATGTCAGGGCAGAAGGATTGGGACTTATCGTACACGGCGACGGTGCGGTGCACCAGACCGTCAAGTACAGAAGGCTCGCCTACATCCCCAAGGACGGAGAGGTTGTCGAAGGCATCGTCATTGAGATCCGCGAGTACGGCGCGTTCGTCAGGTTCGGCCCCCTCGACGGTCTGCTCCACGTCAGCCAGGTCATGGATGACCGTGTGGACATCGACCAGGTCAACCAGAGGCTCGTCGGAAAGGAGAGCGGAAGGTTCCTGGCAGTCGGGGACAGGGTCAAGGCGAGGATCGTCAGCCTGACCTTCGACGACAAGACACCTCAGGACAGCAAGATCGGACTCACCATGCGCCAGCCCGGACTGGGAAAACTCCAGTGGCTCGAGGAGGACGCAAGGAAGGGCGAGAAAGGAGGCGAGGAGTGATGGCAGCTGCAAGGACCGTCTACATGGCATGCAAATCCTGCAACTTCATCACCGAGCAGACCGTGTGCCCCCGCTGCGGCGGAGAGACCACCAAGGACTGGCAGGGCATGGTCGCCATCGCTGACTTCGAGAAGTCCGACATCGCCAAGAAGATGGGCATCACCGCCAACGGCACGTATGCCCTGAAGGTCCGCTGATCGCCATGGCCGGAAGGAGGCTTCCCCCGGAGAAGAGGGATGTCTTCCAGGAGCCGGTCGGGTACGACATCAGCGAAGAGGACCTTCCTGAAATAAACGCTAAACATCTCATAATCGCCGTCGGCGACGTGGTCTCGCTGACGATGAGGAGGAACGGCATCGTTCCCCTCCTGTCCGTCTACGACGGATTCACGGAGAGGCACGAAGTCACCGGATTCGCCGACCTCGTGAAGAACGGGGGGCTGGCGGAGACGGTGGTGTCCAATCCGCCCGGGGAGATAACCTCCGAGCTGGTGGACGCCGTCAAAAACGCTTTGGCCGGACGGTCCGCAGGGATCATCAGGGTCGAAGGGGAGGAGGACCTGGCACTGCTGCCGTGTGTCCTTTACGCCCCCGAGAACTCGGTGGTCATCTACGGCTGGCCCGGGAGAGGGATGAAAGCCGTCGACACGGACGGCCCCACAAGAACACGTATCGCACAGCTGTACGATATGATGGAGGAGTCAAAATGAAAATGGAGATTAAAGAACAGAAAGACAACGTCCTTCAGGAGAGGACCGAAGTCTGCTTCGTAATCGATCACGCCAGGGAGGCAACCCCCGGCAGGAACGCAGTCGCAGAGGAGCTCGCAAAGCAGTTCAACACCAAGAGGAACCTCGTCATCGTCGATGACCTCAAGTCCGTCTACGGTGTCGGAAAGACCAACGGCTACGCGAAGATCTACAAGTCCGAGGACCTCGCCAAGAAGTACGAGAACGAGTACCTTCTCAAGAGGAACGGCTACAGCGACAAGCCCGCCGAAGAGGAAGCACAGGAGTGAGTCTGATGGCAGCAAAGAAAGCAGCAGAGAAGAAACCCATCCAGAAGAAAGACGCATACAAGGTCGAGGGCGACTCCGTCACCAGGACCAAGCCCGTCTGCCCCAAGTGCGGACCCGGAACCTTCATGGCAGTCCACAAGGACCGTACCTCCTGCGGACGCTGCGGTTACACCGAGTTCAACAACAAAGAGTGAAGGAAAATCTCCAAGGCTCCTTTCCCTCTCAGTTTGGGGCCATATGCCGGGGCTGGCACCCCGGCCACCTTTCCTGATCCTCTAACTTTTACCCTTTTTTTAACACACGGTCCCGTAGTATAGCTTGGATAGCATAGAGGCCTCCGGAGCCCCAGACCCGGGTTCGAATCCCGGCGGGTCCGCCACTCACATTGGCCAGCAGTCGATTTTTCGAAATCAATAACTTTTTCGAGACTTCTACTACTTATTTTGTTATTATTAATAATTGGTAATATAATTAATAATCAAAAATAGGTTCGAGTTTACAAATATCCTTTATTGATAACTTCTGGGCCGGGTCCTGAATCGTGAATCGGAAAGTTGGTTTGTTCTTTGGAAACCTACTCAAATTCTTGTAACTTTCAAAATCACCCAAAAATCGCAAAAAGTTATTGATTTTTCAATGATTAAAACCGAACAAAGGTACACCGACTGATTGATCTTTAACCGATTTTTCTTAGGTAGTTAGGTTGTTAGGCACTCATGATCGATTTTCGGGAACAATTTCAAATCTGCACGGGTCCCCGAAAAGTCACTTCACGGGGACCGAGTATACTGATTATCTTGAACGTGTCCGATACATTATTCGTCGGGGGTACATTTGTTCAGTATACCTGACCACAACACTTCTGGACCGCACCGCAGGTATGTCCGAGGCCTTCGGCCGCGGATTCGAGAAGATGAGCCTCCCCTATAAGGAACAGGGTGTTGCCCTTCCCGAGTATGAAGCTCTGCCGCAGGACTTCCTGGCGATCTTCACCAACATTGTCGTGGCCAAAGGCATCGTGTCCAGGGACATGAATGGGAAAGAGATAACATCCGGCGGCGGAAATGAAATCCCTGAAGGTTTGACCGACAAAGAACGCCTGATTCTGGATATCATATCAAAGGGTGAATTTGATTCAATTAGGGGTGTTTCGGAAAGATTATCCATCTCTCATGGTGCGGTGGAACGTGTTATGAAGTCACTCGTATCAAAGAAGTTGATCGAGAGGAGAGGTTCGGACAAAAGCGGATCGTGGGTACGCATCTGATTTTTACATCCTCATTTACATC
>CADAGG010000047.1 GCA_902787415.1 methanogenic archaeon | reverse complement strand
CCTCCTCGAGGTGAAGGACGCCATGATCAAGGACGGTCTCCACATCCTCGGGGAGATCCCCTCCGGCGAGAGGATGTGCGAGATGATCTATTCCCTCGTAAGGTATCCCAACGGCAGCGTGCCCTCTCTGAGGGAGGCCGTCGCGAGGACCCATGGGCTCGAGATGGAGCCGCTCCTGAAGGATCCTTCCGGAAAGCAGGAGGACGGCACCCTCAACGGAGAACTCATCGATATCATCGATTCCGAGACTTATGATTTGATATGCAGAGCGGAGGCCACAGGCTTCGATCCCGAGAAGACCCAGACCCTCTCAAATGAGCTTTTCCCCAATGCCGAAAAGGACCTTTCAGATGCGATAGGATTCATGTGCGGTTTCCTCATCGGGGCCGTCCGCCAGATGGATCTGGAGATCATCAACATCCTCCGCGCTTTGGACGGGGAGTATGTGGAACCCGGGCCTTCCGGATGCCCCGGGCGCGGCAGGGCCCAGATCCTGCCGACCGGCAGGAACTTCTATTCTATCGACCCGGACGGCATCCCCTGGCACTCCAGCTGGGAGATAGGTTCGGCCATGGCCGAGATGATGGTCGAGCGTTACCTTCGCGACAACGGTTCCTATCCGAACTCCGTCGGAGTGGTGCTCTGGGCCACCGATACCATGAAGACCGGGGGCGACGACGTCTCCTACATCCTGAGGCTCATGGGCTTGAGGCCCGTGTGGGCCGGATACGGCGGCAGGGTCAAGGATCTCGAAGTGATCCCGCTGTCCGAATTGGGAAGACCCAGGATAGACGTTACGGTACGCATCAGCGGCCTGTTCAGGGACACCTTCCCGAACCTTTCCAACATGATCGACCGCGGGGTGCAAAACATCGCAGGCCTCGACGAGGACGACGATCAGAACTACCTCGCTGCCAATGTACGCAAGGATATCGTGGAGGCCCTCGCAGCAGGACTGCCCATCGATCAGGCCCGCCGGGATGCGAGCCTCCGCGTGTTCGGGGACAAGCCCGGGGAGTACGGCAACGGCATCGCCGAGGTGGTCACCAACGGCAAGTGGAAGACCGTGCAGGACCTGGGGGACATCTTCGTCAGGCACGGATGCTACGTGTACGGCAGGGGACTCAAGGGAGAGGCCAAGCCCGAGATGTTCCGCAAGCGCCTGGGCACTATAGATGTCACCGTGAAGAACCACAACACCAGGGCGGTCGACATGCTCGACATGGACGATGATTACGACAGCCTAGGCGGATTCACCGCGGCCGTCACGGCGGTGAGGGGGAAGAAGCCCGAGTCATACATGGGCGATTCCTCGGACATGCAGAACCTCAAGCTCCGCACGACCGCGGAGGAATGCAGGTTCATCTTCCGCAGCAAGATCAACAACCCCAAGTGGCTGAATGGGCTCAAGCAGCACGGATTCGCCGGCGCCAAGGAACTCTCCAAGCTCTTCGACTTCACCATGGGCTGGTCGGCCACCGAGGACATCGTGGAGAACTGGATGTACGACGACCTGGCGAACA
Organism: methanogenic archaeon; assembly: GCA_902787415.1. Taxonomy (GTDB): domain Archaea; phylum Thermoplasmatota; class Thermoplasmata; order Methanomassiliicoccales; family Methanomethylophilaceae; genus Methanomethylophilus. The sequence goes on along the minus strand of CADAGG010000047.1, from coordinate 7,088 downwards.
ACTTCGTCCTCGACGAGGCAACCCGCGAATGGATCAAGGACGAGAACCCCTACGCGATGATGGCCATGCTCGCCCGCCTTCAGGAGGCTATGGACAGGGGATTCTGGGATGCCTCCGACGAGATGAAGGACAAGCTCAAGGACATCTACATGGAGTTCGAGGAAAGGATCGAGGAGATCACCGACAGGTGATCAGAGTATCTCGTTCGGACCAACCAGGGTGATGGATTCGGACTTCGCCTTCTTCAGCAGCTTGTCCTCGAATCCCGAGACGGAGAACATTATGAGTTTCTTATCCGGGACATCCTGTATCATCTCGGCACGGGCGATGAATGCTTTGAGGGCGCCCTGGTCGAGCTTGCCGCCTCTGAACTTGCAGTCTGCCACGAGGGTCCTCTGTTTCCCGTTGATGTTGACGACGGCGCACAGGGTGGGCTTCTGAGTGTCCTCCTCTTTGGACCACCACCTGCCGATGGTAACGACGTCGTAATGGTTCAGGATGTACTCGGTGCAGATGTCGCGGAACCTGATCTCCAGGAACATGTCCGCGTAGCGCTCTATGTCCTTGTAGTCCGCCTTGCCCGCCTGCACCTCGGGGTTCATGCGAATCACAATGAAATAGAACGACAGCAAAGGATTCTTGACGATGTACACGGGCTTCCTGGGAGAGTTGCCCACGGGGGTGATGGTGCAGATGAGGTCCTCCTCCACGAGCTTCTTCAGGTAGATGTCGCACAGCTGCCTGGAGATCCCCTGGTTGACCGCGACGTCGATGGGGCGGCCCCTGAAGTTGGCGATGTCGGAGAGTATGGCGCAGCACATGGGGTAGGGGACGGAGCTCTGCCTGAGCATGAGTTCGCATTCGGCCACCAGCCTCGGATAGGAACCGAGGAACGACTTCTCCACGGATTCGGCGTAATCGTTCTTGTTCATCATGCTGTGGTACAGCGGAACGCCTCCCACGGTCATGTAGGTCTTGAGACGGTCCACGGGACTCATCTTGGGGTGGAAGCGGTTGCATTCGGACCTGGGGAGTGCCTCGAGGTCGATGACGTCGCTGAAGGTGATGTCATACCTGGAGGAATCGTTGAATCCGATCAGGATGGTCATGCAGTCGCGGTCCTCGGTGAACCACTTGAGCTGTTTGGCGAACTCCTCGGGAGCGTACTGCGTACGGTCGAAGACGATTATGGGGTCGTACTCCTTGGCGATGCGGGACAGGATCTGGAAGAGCTCGGGGAATCCGGGATTGTCCATGCCGACGGGCTCGTTCTGGAATTCCTCGATGGCGAGCCTGAACGATTTGACGGCCTCCGCGGCGGTGCTGTCGTAGAAGGTCGTGTAGATGAATTTGGACTTCTCGCAGAACCTCTTCACGAGAGCGGAGGCTCCGATGCGGGGGCGGGCGTTGATGTAAACGTTCCTGATATTGCCCTCGTAGACCTCGTCGAGCCTCTTCAATTCGTCCTGTCTGCCGATTATCGATGCCATGGTACATTTTGTTAAAAGAATTTTGACGATATATTACTGTCGTTGACGGACACATTCCGAAACTCGCCCTCGCGAATGTTTTATTAGCCGACTCTCATGGGGGAGTATGGAGAAAGAGGATGTCAACAGGCTGATGGACATCGCGTCGAAGTCCCGCCTGCACAGCGCCCTCATAGGCGTGCTGCTTCTGGCAGTAGGTATAATCTTCGTCACGCTGGGAGCTCATGCGATCGTCCTCGAGATCACCGTAACGGGAATCCTGATGATAGTCTTCGGAATCCGTGCCGTCATGACGCAGGGTGCCAACAGCACTGACGGGATTCCCATGATCATCCTCGGTGTGCTGTTCGTCGTCCTGGTCTATATTTTCGAGGCACTCCACGGGCTGATCCTGTTCCTGGAGTTCCTCTCCACCGGTGTCGTTTACATCGCCGCAGCCTTCGGATACAGAGAGAGCAAGCGCAGCCGCAGGACCTCTCTCGCCATAGGTATCATAGCCCTCTATGTCGCCGTGAATCTGTTCGTGGCCCACGAGGAGTCCATGGACATCCTCATCACCATCATGGGAGCATTCCTGGTGGTGCTGTCGGTATATGTCCTGTGGTGTGCCGCCACGGACAGGCCCGTCGTCAATCCTCTGACCAAGGACGAAGAATGAACATCAGGACTCGATGGCAGCCTTCACGCCCTGCGCGAAACGGTCCGCGTCGAGGTCCTCGAGCTTGAAGTACTTGGCACCCATCTTCTCTGCGAGCTTCTGCGCGTTGTCGAAATGGGGGAATCCCATGCCCGCATCGACCACGATCCATCCGACATGGGGGATCTTGATGTCCTCGGCCATCTTCTGCACCTCCTCGTTGGCGTCCGCCCCCGGCTGGAGGGGGACGTTGGCTCTGCCGTCGGTGACCAGGATGACGTAGCATCTCTCCCCGATGTGGCATCTCGCGTAGGATGTCATGTAATCATTAACACGGGAGAGCGCCTCTCCGAGCGGGGTCTTTCCTCCGGTGGGGAGCTCCTCCAAACGTTTGTAACTGTACTCCACCGACTTGGTGGGCGGGAGGATCATGTCAGCCGAATCCCTGCGGAACGCCATCAGTCCGATGCGGTCCCTCTTGACGTAGCTGTCCCTGAGCATCGAGAGGATGGCACCTTTGACGGTGGACATCCTGCGCCTCACGCCGAGGGAACCGCTTGCATCAACGAGGAACAGGAGAGTGCATCCGCTGCGTCTCTCACGGACCTTTTCGCGGAGGTCCTGCTTCTCGATCACAATGGAAAGGTTGTCGCTGTGCCTCACCTTCTGATAGGGTGCGGCGGCTCTGATGGTGGCATCGAAAGCGATGTCCTGGGTCTTCCCGTCCGGGATGCGTGAGCGGGCGTACCTGCCGGTGCCGTCGGCGCTCACCGCCATGGCCCTGCGGCCCTTGCGGGTCTTGGTGCGGGCGGGGAGCCTCTCGTTCTTGTCGAGGTAGTCTATGACACGGAACTCCCTTCCGATCTCGAACATCATCTCCTCCAGGTCGGGGAGTTCGGGAGGCTCCGGCGGGGGAGTGTCATCCTCCCTGTCGTCGTCCTTCTCTTCCTCTTCCTGCTCCGGCGGCTCGGGAGGTTCCTGGTCCTGATCCTCCGGGGGTTCCTCGTCCTCTTGGTCCTCGGGAGGCTCCGGCGGCTCGGGCGGAGGGGGCGGGGGCTGGTCGAAGCTCCTCCTGTGGGGAAGACATAGCACGGATGCCTCCTCCACGTCCTTCTTCATGACCTCGTCCCTGCCGTGGAGGGCCGCGAGGGATTTCGCGCACTGAACCATGGCGAGATCGCCCCTGATGCCGTCTGCGCCCACCTTCACGCATAGTTCGCTGATGACCGAGACCAGCTCATCGGAGATGGTGACTATGGGCAGGATCTTCTCCGCCTTCTCCACCTTCAGGCGCTCCTCCTCGGTCTCGGAGGAGTACATCCGGCAGAACGATTCCGGATCCCGGGAGAACTCGGCGTTCCTGGTGAGGATGAGACGTTTCTGGCCGTCATCGGTGGGAGGAACGTAGGCGCAGAGGTCGAACCTGTCGAGCAGATGGTCGCTCAGGTCCGAATCCTCGGGGTTCATGGTGGCTATGAGAACGGTGTTGCAGGGGTATGACGCGGAGATGGGTCCGCGCTCGACCTTCACCGTGCCGGTAAGGACGCAATCCAGGAGCCCGGAGAGCATGGCCCGGTCCATCAGGTTCACGTCGTCGATGTAGAGGATGTTGCCGTCCGCCCTGGAGAGCAGACCCTTCTGCATCTCCGGCCTTCCGCTCTTCAGCGTCTTCTCGATGTCGAGACCTCCGAAGAGCTGCTCGTCGGTGACGTTGAGAGGGCAGTTGATGACCCTGCGGGAACCTATCGAGCCGCTGGAACGGGCGAGCGTGGTCTTGGCGGAGCCCTCGCCCCCTCTGATGAGGACGGTGCGTATGCTGGGGTTGGCGAGGGCGCACTCTATCGCCCTCTTGCCGTCGTCCATGCCGACGACGGCCGTGAATGGAAAAGCGTTCAGATGCTCTGAAGGCATGAATCGAGTTCCTCCCTGTCGAGGCCGGCCTCCTCGAAGGGGCGTCTCTTCAGACGGTGGGAGAGGACCAGTTCCGCGGTGGCGCGGATGTCGTCCTTGGTGACCTGCGTGCGGCCCTCCAGGGCGGCATTGGCCTTGGCGGCCTTGAGCATGGTGATGTCCGCCCTGTGGCCGTCGATCCCGAAGTGGGTGGTGACCGATACGATGGCATCGACGATGGAGTCGTCATAGGTGACCTTGGGCAGCAGGGACCTGGCTTCCTCGAGCTTCTGGGTCATGGCGTCGAGGTCCTTCTGGCACTTCGCGATGAAGGCCTCGGGATCCATGTCGTACTCGACCCTCTTCTTGACAACTTCGGCCCTGGTCTTCACGTCCCTCTCGCCCTTGATGTCGAGAGATAAGCCGAACCTGTCGAGCAGCTGGGGCCTGAGGTCGCCCTCCTCGGGGTTCATGGTACCTATGAGAACGAATCTGGCGGGATGGGAGAACGAGACACCCTCTCTCTCCACGTAGTTGACACCCATGGCGGCGGAATCAAGAAGCAAATCCACCAGGTGGTCGTCGAGGAGGTTCACCTCATCCACGTAGAGGATGTTGCCGTTGGCGGCGGCCAGGACACCGGGCTCGAACTTCTTCTCGCCGGTCTTCAGCACATGTTCCAGATCCAATGTTCCGGACACCCTGTCCTCGGTCGCGGACAGAGGAAGGTCGATGACCCTCATCCTGACTTCCTCTTCTTCGAGGGCAATTCCCTTCTCGAGTTTCTCGCGGCAGTAGGGGCAGTATCTGTCCTCGCGTCCGTATTCGCAGCGGAAGGGACATCCTTTCACAACTTTGCGGAACGGGAGGATCCTGTTCATGGATCTCACCGTGGTGGATTTGGCGGTACCCTTCTCACCTTTGATCAGAACTCCCCCGATCCCGGGGTCGACTACGTTCAGAAGCAGAGCTCTCTTCATGTTGTCCTGTCCGACAACCTCTGTGAAAGGGAAAACCGCTGGTTGGTCGCTCATATTATCTACCTATATCTTATGGATTAATCATCCATTATACATTGACGTGTATTTACCTTTCTACTGACGTCCCTGATACTATCAGCGGTCAGTCAGCTCCTCTATGCGTTCCTCGGTCTCGATGAACAGGTCCTTGAGTTTCTCTTTGTACTCGTCGGTGGCGTTCCAGAGACCCCTCTCGATCGCTTCTTCCAAACGGTTCAGGATGTTCATAGCCGCGTAGGGGTTGACGTCCATCATCCATTCGCGGGTGTCCTTGTCGAGCAGGAACTTGTCGGTCATGCCCTCGTACATCCAGTCCTCGGCCACGTCGGAGGTCGCCCCCCAGGCCATGGTGTACTCGGTGATGTTGGCCAGCTCCGCCGCACCCCTGTATCCGTGCTCCTTCAGCCCGTTGATGAACTTGGGGTTGAGGACCTTGCTCCTGAAGGTGTATCTCAGCTCCTCCTTGGTGCTCCTGACCTTGGTGTTCTTGGGGTTGGACCCGTCGCCCATGATGGTCATGGCGTCCTTTTTGCCATATGCTCTGACGAAGGCGTTCATACCTCCCAGGTACTCGTAGACGTCGTCGCAGTCCAGGAGGTCGATCTCCCTGTCGGGCATGTTCTTCACGGTGACGGAGACCTTGGAGAACCTCCTGGTGAACTCTCCTTTCAGTTTCTGTCCGTAGTTCCCCTTGGAGTAGCCGTTGCTGCACCAGTCGATGTACACGTCGGCCAGGTCCTGCACGGTCTTCCAGGCCCCGCTCTCGATGGCCTTGTTCACGCCGGTGCCGTATCCTCCGGGAGGGGCCCCGAAGATCCTCACGGAGTTCCTCTGACGGGCCTCGTCCGGGGTCAGTCCCTCGGCGATGCCGTCGACGATGTCCTTCCTGAGGTTGGCCGCGAGGCTGTTGTCCTCGTCGGATTCGTCAAGGCCTATGACGAGGTTCACGGCCTCGTCGAGAAGGTCGATGAGGTTGGGGAAGGTGTCCCTGAAAAGGCCGGTGATATTGATGGACACATCCACTCTGGGTCTTCCCAATTCCTTGACGGGGATGACCTCGAGATCGATGACCTGCCCGCCGGTCTTGGACCACACGGGCTTCACGCCCATCAGCCACAGCAGGTAGGCGACGTCGTCTCCCCCGGTCTTCATGGTGTCGGTGGCCCAGATGATGAAGCCGACCTCCCTGGGGAACTCACCCTTCTCGGAGACGTACTTCTCTATCATCTGGTCGGCCATCTTCTTACCGATCTCCCATGCGGTGCGGTTGGGGACGGTGTCCGGGTCCAGGGAGTAGAAGTTGCGTCCCATGGGGAGGATGTCGGCGTTGCCGCGGGTGGGCGCCCCGGAGGGTCCCGGGAGCACATACTCCCCGTTGAGTCCCTTGAGGGTGTTGCCGAGCTCCTCGGACATCTTCATGATGTTGGGGGCGACCTTCTCGCAGACGAACCTGATGCCCTCCTCGAGATCGGGGGATACCTTTCCGTATCTCCTCCTGATCTCCTCCAGGCCGGTCTCGGTATCGTATCCGTGCTCCCTGAGCCACCCCAGGAACTCCTGGAGCTCCGCATCCAGGCGGTCGGCGGCGACGCTCTTGAGCTCTCCCGAGGGAAGGGTGCCGGAAGGATCGTCGATGGCGTCCTGCATGTCGACCCCCGCGTTCTCCGCGAAGGAATCTCTTAATGATCTGACGTCCCCGTTGTCCAGTCTCACGAGGGAGTACACCATCTCGTCGAAGTGGGTGCCCTTCGGGACCCTGCCGATGACGTGCATGTCCGCCCTGACCAGGGCGTCCTTGACATCGCTGATGTATTCGTGGAGGGGGATGATGTAAGGCTCGAAACCTTCGGCACCCGGGTCCTCGGTTATGTTCAGGTCGTTGAACATGTCGTGCTCCTTGGCGCTGAGGTAGATTTGGTTGATCAGCTCCTTCAGACGCTCTGGGGAGGCGTTGCCCCTCTGGTTGAAGTAGTCCTGCAGGGGGACCTCCATCTCGGAGAGTTCCTCATATTCTCCTGCGCGGGCCATGGAGGGCGGCATATGACCCAGCAG
>CADAGG010000046.1 GCA_902787415.1 methanogenic archaeon | reverse complement strand
TCTCGGCCACCACGTAGCACTGGAGCTTGATGTACCCGCTGAGCTCGCCGGGGATCCTGACCGAGGGGTGCTCGTGGCCGATGATCACCGGTCTCACTCCCGAGTCGATGTGCCCGTGCTCGAGGCGGAAGCCCATGATGTCGAAGTAGTCGAGGGTGTTCACCCCCGTGTCGGAGAGGATCGTCTGCAGGAAGTTGTCGTGGTTCCCCTTGATGACGACGGTCTCGGCCGCCTCGTCCACCAGTTTGATGATGCTGCGGACGTCCTCGCGGGCTTGATAACTGGACCTCTTGAAGTCGTGCTTGATGTCGCCGAGCAGCACGATGCGGGCCGGCTCGTACTCGTCGAGGATGCGGTTGAGGGAGTCGCGGACCGAGTCGGTGTTGATGCGGGGGATGAACATGCCCTCCTCCTCGAGTGCGCTCTCGTACCCGAGATGGAGGTCCCCGATGACCGCCGTAGGTCCTTCGTCGAGGATGAGGCACCGGTCGTTGGTTATCGTGACCCCGGGCATCACCCTGATGCGTTTAGCTCCCATTGGTGAGGGGATGTCGTTCCCTTAAAAAATTATAGTCCCACCCCGATACGGGCATGTAACATGTCAGACGAAGGGTCCCCCGAAGGTCTCCCCGCGAGACTGCTGACCGATCTGAAGCGCGCCGCTTCCGCTTTGATGAGGGCACGCTCCGTCGATGTCATCACCCATATCGATGCCGACGGCATAACGGCGGGGGCCATCGCCGCCGAGACGCTCCGCCGCCTCGGGAAGACCTACACCCTCACTTTCGAGAAGAAGATCACCGAGGAGACCGTGGACAAGGTGAACCGCGACCCGAGCGACTACGTCTGGATATGCGACCTCGGCAGTGCCTACATGGGACAGTTCACCCGCAGCGGCATAGTGGTCACCGACCACCACGTGCCGGACACCAAATGGCGCAGCGGGCAGTCGATGCTCGACGCCTTCAGCGCGTCCTACCAGCTGAACCCGCACCTCTACGGGGCATCCGGTTCCTACGAGGTCAGCGGGGCCGGCATGACCTATCTCCTCTCGCGTGCCATCGACCCCAAAAACGTCGATCTGGCATATCTCGCCGTCATCGGCGCCATAGGCGACTTCCAGGACAGCCGCGAATCGAGGCTGGTCGGCTGGAACCGTGTCATCCTGCAGGACGCCGTGGACTGCGGCGACATGGAGGTCTCCTACGGCATCCGCTTCTTCGGCAGGGGCACCAGGCCCCTGGTGCAGTTCCTGCAGTACGGGGAGCCGGCGATCCCGGGTCTGGCCTCGGACGCCGATGCCTGCTACAATCTTCTCGCTGCCTGCCAGGTCCCGGCCAACAACCCCGACGGCACCCGCCGCACCTGGTGCGACCTCGACCCCGTCGAGTGCGCCATGCTCACCGACGAGCTGGTCTCCCGGGCCAGGAACGACGAGGACCGCGCCGCCCTGCTGGGTGAGCTGTACACCGTCAAACGTTACGATTTCAAGACCGGGCTCGGCGACGCCAAGGAGTTCGCCACCACCCTGAACTCCTGCGGGAGGTACGACGACGCGGACACCGGGGCCAAGATATGCCTCGGGGACCTCGACGCGCTGAAGGAGGCGGAGAACAACCGCAAGGACCACCGCAAGAACATCTCGGTGGCGCTCGCGTTCGTCAGGGACAACCATCTCCTGCGCCGCCGCAACTATGTTCAATATTTCGATGCTGGGTCTGCTATCCGCGAGACCGTCGTAGGCATCGTCGCGGGCATGATCCTGAGCAGTTCCGAGGCGGCGCCCGACATGCCCATCATCGCCTTCGCGGAGGCCGACGACGGCATCAAGGTTTCCGCCAGGGCACCCAAGTCGCTGGTGGATGCCGGCATGGATCTTTCAAAACTTATGTCGGAGGCGGCCGCGGCCGTGGGAGGCATGGGCGGCGGCCATAACGTGGCCGCCGGTGCCACCATCCCCGTGGGGAAGAAAGAGGTTTTCCTCGACAAGCTCGAGGAGCTGATCGCCGGGCTCAGTTCTTGAGAAGGGTGTAGAGCACTGCCTTCTGTGCGTGGAGCCTGTTCTCGGCCTGGTCGAAGACGACGCTGTGCTTGCCCTCGATGACGGAGTTGGTGATCTCCTGTCCCCTGTGTGCGGGGAGGCAGTGCATCACGATGCAGTCGGGCTTGGCAAGTGCCAGCAGGTCGTCGTTGATCTGGTACTTCTGGAACAGCTTGATTGCCTCGATCTCGGAGGTGGTGTCGCCCATGGAGATCCAGGTGTCGGTGTAGAGGACGTCGGCGTCCTTGCAGGCCTCCTCGGGCTCGTGGGAGGCGATGATCTTGGAACCGTTGGAGTCGGCGACCCTGGCGGCGTTGAGCATGATCTCCGCGTTGGGCATCCTGGGTGCGGGGCAGCAGGCGACCATGTCGATTCCGAGGATGGCGCATGCGTAGAGCAGGGAGTTGCAGACGTTGTTACCGTCTCCGAGGTACACGAGCTTGCGTCCGCGGAGGTCTCCGAACTTCTCCTTGATGGTGACCATGTCGGCCAGTGCCTGACAGGGGTGCTCGAGGTTGTCGAGACCGCTGATGACGGGGATGGATGCCCACTCTCCGAGCTTGTCCATCATCTTGTAGTCGAAGGCACGGTACATGATACCGTGGGCGAAGCGGCTGAGGACCCTGGCGGTGTCCTCGACGGTCTCGCCGTGGCCCATCTGCATCTTGGAGACGTCCAGGTAGAGGGCGTGTCCGCCGAGCTCGGTGATGGCGATGTCGAAGGAGGTCCTGGTCCTGGTGCTGGGTTTCTCGAACATCATGGCAAGGGTCTTTCCCTTGAGGGGGTCCCCGTGGTTGCCGCGTTCTTTCTTGAGCTTGATCGCAAGATCGACGAGTGCGGGCCACTCGTCCTTCATGTCCATAACTGAAATGAGATTCTTCTTGCCCATGAAGTCTAATGCCCCAATTCCAATAACTACTTTGCCCACTGGTAGGCGTCCCGAGCGGAAAACAATATCTGTTAACCATCGTTATCGGACACTATTTTATCCTGACCTGCCGATACCTGACCTATGTCAACCGTTCTTGAACAGAACAAGATGTATGCGGACCGTCTCAAGACCGTCCTGAAGCTCAGGCACGAGCCCGTAGCTTGCAAGCTCGTGAAGGAAGGGGAGGAGTTCCCCTCCTGCTGTCCCCGCGCCTCCGCACAGATGTCACACTGTCAGGCCATCTTCCGTGCCGGAGAGGGCGAGGGCAACATCCTCTACGCGGAGGACGAGTCCTGCCACGTGGGCGCCAGTGTCCTCGGCATGATGGAGACCCCCGAGAAGGTCGCCTCCGGCGAGATGCACGGCGGCATGGGCATGCACGACAGCGTCGAGGCCGCCCGCGAGATGATCGACAAGAGGATCATGATCCCCTTCAAGACCGTCGGAGAGGCCGTCTGCCCCCTGAAGGACGCGGACTTCGTGCCCGACGTGGTCGTCATCGCCGACATCCCCGAGAGGGTTTACTGGATCGTCCCCCTGGAGACCGCCGCCTCCGGAGGCCGTGCGGAGTTCAGCACCGCGCCCTTCCAGTGCTGCTGCGAGGACGTCAACGCCGTTCCCCTCGTCACCGACAGGCCCAACATCTCCATCGGCTGCTTCGGCTGCAGGAAGAGGACCTCCATCCGTCCCGACGAGATGGTCATAGGCATCCCCTACAACCGCATCCCCCGCTACGTGGAGCGTCTCGGACGCTACGAGACCGGCATCATGACGAAGGCGAAGCGCGACTGAGCCCCGCTTACAATCATAACAAACCTTTTTACAAACACTTTTTATGCATTTTCCGCTCGTTTTGTAACACTATCCCTAAATTATAAATAAAACCCTAATCGGCGAAACGGGGGATGGCGGATTTTCCCGGACGGCGAAAATGTATCCAAATTATCTTTTTTGTCAAGAAAACTCCATTTTTCCAATGCCTTTATATTATTACGAGACATGACGCACTTTTGCAAGAGGAGCGCTGAGAATTCACTTTTTCGGCGTGAATGAATAAAAAGGAGGTATAAAATGCCAAAATACGAGGACAAAATTGACTTGTATGATGACTACGGCAAGCGCATCGCTAAAGATGTGCCGCTGGAAGCCCTTAGCCCCCTCAGGAACAAAGCAATCCAGAAAATTGCTTCCCTGACCAAGAGGACTATCGGAGTCAGTCTCGCAGGAATCCAGAATGCACTGGCAACCGGCGTAATCGCTGGCAACATCATCCAGGGTAAAGAGATCAAAGTGGATCTCGTCAAGGATGCAGAGAAACTCGCAAAGGACATCAAGGAGATGGTCCAGGTCGTAGACGGCGACGACACTGTCGTTAACGTCATCGACGAAGGAAAGACCCTTGTTATTATCGTCCCCCAGGCGAGGACCGATGCAGGAATCGAGTACACCACTGGATTCACCACCGTCGCTGCAGCAGTCACCGAGGCTATCATCGATAGGTACAAAGTGCCTATGTACAAAGCCAACATGGTCAAGGCCGCAGTCTGGGGTAAATACCCTCAGACCGTCAACTTCGTCGGATCCAACATCAAGACCATTCTTGAGGTTCCCCAGAACAACGAGGGTGCCGGATTCGCACTTAGGAACATCATGTCCAACCACGTCGTTGCACTCGTCAAGAGGAACGCAATGCAGGGTGTCGCCCTGTCCGCAATCTTCGAGACCTGCGCCGCATACGAGATGGGTGACGCAGTCGGACCCTTCGAGAGGCAGCACCTTCTGTCCCTCGCATACCAGGGAATGAACGCCAACAACATCGTATACTCCCTCGTCAAGAAGAACGGAAAGACTGGAACTGTCGGAACTGTTATCGAGTCCCTCATGGAGAGGGCAATCGCTGACGGTGTCATCCGCGTAAAAGAGGTCCTCCCCTCCGGATACAAGGTATACACCACCGACGACCTTCCCCTCTGGAACGCATACGCAGCAGCCGGAGAGGTTGCCGCAGTTATGGTGAACGTCGGAGCCGCAAGGGCAGCACAGGGAGTCCCCTCCACTGTCCTTTACTACAACGACCTGCTCGAGCACGAGTCCGGACTCCCCGGAGTCGACTACGGACGTGCAGAGGGAGTCGGTGTCGGAATGTCCTTCTTCTCTCACTCCATCTACGGAGGAGGAGGTCCTGGACTGTTCCACGGAAACCACGTCGTTACCAGGCACGCAAAAGGAACTCTCATCCCCGCTGTCACCGCAGGAAACTGCCTTGACGGAGGAACCCAGTTCTTCTCCGCAGAGAAGACCTCTGGTGTATTCCAGAAGATCTTCGGAGGAATGCCCGAATTCAACACCCCCCTCCAGATTGTTGGAGCAGAGGCTAAGAAGATTAAGAACAAAATCTGAGGAGATTGAGGTCTGTACATGTCTACCCCAACCGTTGATTACGCGAACGTCCCTCTTCCAGAGGTCCGCGTGATGACGCACCGTCTCCTCAGCGCCGAGACCACCGAGAAGATTCTGAATGACATCGACGTCATTCACAACCTCCGCCAGATCAACATGAGCGGAGAGAGTCTGCCCAGGACGATCAACAGCGGCCCCGCCAAGGGACTTGCCAACAACCACACTGAGCGCAAGGTGATCCACGTGAACGGACACGAGGTGGAGCTCCACTGTCTGGTGGGTGCTTTCTACATCGAGCTCTCCGTCACCGATGAGGCTGAAATGGACAAGACGGTAGACGAGATCAAAGCCGCCTTCGATCGGACCATCCCTGATGGTTATACCATCGACGTAGGCAGGTACTCGAAATACAGACCATCCCTTCACGACTATAGGAGTGCTTAATTATGGCAAAATACAAGAGACAGTTCTTCCCGGGAACCACCACCCCCGCCAAAAACAGGCGCAGGTACCTGGATCCCAAAGTGAAGCTCAAACAGCTTCGTGACGTCCCCATGGACGATGTTGTAAGGATTATGGGACACAGGGCCCCTGGAGAGGCTTACAAGAGCATCCACCCCCCGATCACCGAGGCCAACGAGCCCGCATGCCCCATCAGGAAACTCGTCACACCCATCGAGGGAGCAGCCGCTGGAGACCGTGTCAGGTACATCCAGTTCGCAGACTCCGTCTACTTCGCACCCATCTCTCCCTACCAGAGGGCCTGGATGTACCTCTCCAGGTACAGGGGAGTCGACACCGGAACCCTTTCCGGAAGGCAGATCATCGAGATGCGTGAGAGGAACCTCGAGCAGGTTGCAAAAGAGCTTATCGACAACGAGACCTTCGACCCCGCCCTTACCGGTATCAGGGGAGCAACCGTTCACGGACACTCCTGCCGTCTCGACGAGCACGGACTTATGTTCGACGGCTGGCAGAGGTATCTCTGGGACGACAAGAAGAAGGAAGTTATGTATGTGAAAGACCAGGTTGCGCTGCCTCTCGACAAGAAGATCTATGTCGGAAAGCCCGCATCCATGTCCGACCTCAAGAAGAGGACCACCATCTTCAGAGCAGATGGCGTCGACATGAGGGACGACAAAGAAGTGACCGACTTCTACCTCAGGATCCACACCCTCAGGACCCTCGGCGGATACAGGCCCTTCGATGTAAAAGGTGAGTGAAAATGGCTGCAAAAGATCAGAAACTTTTCCTTGAAGCATGCAAGAAGAAGTTCAAGGAAGAACCCACCCAGATGGAGACCAAGTACTACTGCTACGGCGGTTGGAAACAGTCCAAGAGGAAAGTCGAGCTCCAGGCAACCGCCGCGGAGATCGCCAAGAAACGTGGATTCCCCATGATGAACGAGGACATCGGAGTTCCTCTCGGACAGAGGTCCTGGATGCCCTACCAGCTGTCCCACACTGACATCTTCGTAGAGCCCGATGACCTTCACTGCATCAACAACCCTGCAATCCAGCAGGCTTGGGACGACATCAGGAGGACCGTCCTCGTCGGACTCGACTCCCCTCACCAGACCATCGAAAAGAGGCTTGGAAAGGAGGTCACCCCCGAGACCATCTCCAACTACCTTGAAGTCGTCAACCACACCATGCCTGGAGGAGCAGTCGTTCAGGAGCACATGGCAGAGTGCAACCCTGCACTCGTTGCAGACTCTTACGTCAAAGTCTTCTCCGGAAACGATGACCTTATTGATGAGATCGACCCCAGGTTCGTCATCGACATCAACAAGAACTTCCCCAAGGAGCAGGCAGCACAGCTGAAGAAAGCAATCGGAAACACCCTCATGCAGGCTGTCCGTGTCCCCACCATGGTCGGAAGGCTCATGGATGGAGGAACCGTCTCCAGGCACGCAGCAATGCAGATTTCCATGGCATTCATCTCCGCCTACAAACTCGCAGCCGGAGAGGCAGCCATCGCTGACTTCGCATACTCTGCAAAGCACCAGTCCATCACCATGGGATCCATGATGCCCGCAAGGCGTGTCAGGGGACCCAACGAGCCCGGAGGAATCACCTTCGGATTCCTCGACGATATGGTCCAGTCCGACCGTGTCTACCCTGACGACCCCGGACGTGCAGCTCTCGAGACCGTCGCTCTCGCAGCCGGTATCTACGACCAGGTCTACCTCGGTGGATACATGTCCGGTGGAGTCGGATTCACTCAGTACGCTACCGCAGCATACACCGACAACATCCTTGAGGACTACGTCTACCACGGAATCGACACCATCAAAGACCGCTACGGCGGATTCTGCGGTGTCAAGCCCGACGACTACAAGAAACAGCTCAAGCTCGCCGACGAGATCTCCTCCTACGCACTTGAGATGTACGAGAGGTACCCCGCCGTTATGGAGACCCACTTCGGAGGATCCCAGAGGGCAACCGTTACCGCCGCATCCACCGGTATCGTCACCGCTATGGCAACCGGAGTTGCTGACAACGGTCTGAACGCCTGGTACCAGTCCATGCTCCAGCACAAGGAGAGGACCGGAAGGCTCGGATTCTACGGATTCGACCTGCAGGACCAGTGCGGTTCCGCGAACTCCTATGCATACAGGTCCGATGAGGGTCTGCCCATGGAGCTCCGTGGTCCCAACTACCCCAACTACGCAATGAACGTCGGACACCTTTCCGGATACGCAGGTATCCCCAAGGCAGCTCACCTCGCTCGTGGAGACGCATTCGTCGCCAACCCCATGATCAAGGTCGCATTCTCCGACAAGGACCTCGTCTTCGACTTCGCTAACGTTACCAAAGAGTTCGGACGCGGAGGACTCAGGGAGTTCGTCCCTGCCGGAGAGAGGACCGCAGTCATCAAGGGATGAAAGCGTAAATGGACAAGGGAGACATCGTCAAGTACGTCCCGACCAACACCGTCGGAAAGGTGGTCGAGATCAAGGAGGAGGACGGGAAGGTCTGGGTAAAACTGGACCGCACCGGACTCTTCTACGTGAGTTCGGCACTCGCTCCAGCGGATGCGTCGGAGTACAAGACGGTCTCTTTCAAGGAGAAGGAATCCAAGGCCTTCAAGGGCACCAAGAGTGTCGACGACCTCAACAAAATGGAGAAGGAAGTCGACATCTCCGAGATGATGCCCAGCGGAGGCGGATGACCGGCTCCTTGGGCCACACCTCAAACCTCTTACCCCTGCCTTCGGGCAGGGGGCTTTTTTTTTCGAAAATTTCCCTGAAGACCGAATGACCCAGACGTCCGTTCAGTTCGCGATCGGACAGTCGTTGAAGGCCA
>CADAGG010000045.1 GCA_902787415.1 methanogenic archaeon | reverse complement strand
TCAGCTGAAATATGCGGGTTCCCCGTGCTCGACCACATCCTGCCCGATGCTCTCCTCCTCGGCCGGGATACGCAGCGGCATCACCTTCGAAAGCAGCAGTGCCAGCACATACGAAACCGAGAAGCAGAAGACGATCGTGATGCCGATCGCGCAGAGCTGTCCCACGAACAGGTCCGTGCCTCCGAACAGCAATCCGACGGTCCCTCCGGTGTACTTGCTCTCTGCGAACAGACCGACCGCGATACCTCCCCAGATACCGCCCACGCCGTGGACCCCGAAGACATCCAGGGCGTCGTCCACCGAGAACTTCCCGCGGATGATCCTCACCGACCAGAAGCACAGGATGCCTCCAACGAGGCCGATGAGGAACGCCTCGGGAGTGGCCACGTAACCCGCACCGGGAGTGATCGCGACCAGTCCGGAGACCGCTCCCGCGATAAGGCCCAGCACGCCTACGCGGCCCACTACCAGATACTGGCACACGGCCCATGCGATCATGGCCGCGGCCGCCGCCAGCTGCGATACGAATATCGCGTGCACGGCCTGCCCGTTGGCGAAGAGACCTGATCCGCCGTTGAAACCGAACCATCCGACCCACAGCAGCATGGCGCCCAGGAAGGTCAGGGGTATGCTGTGCGCCCGCGACCTGCGGATGCTGTCCTTCCTGTTCCCTACGAACATGACGAGCGCCAGACCTGTCACCGCAGCGCAGATGTGGACCACGTCCCCGCCTGCGAAATCGAGTACGGTCAGTCCGATGCTCTCGAAGCCCCCGCTCCAAACCCAGTGGGCCATGGGCACGTACACCAGAAGGCCCCAGAACAGCAGGAACCATGCGATGGCGACGAACCTCACGCGCTCCGCACAAGCACCGAGGACGATGGCCGCGGTAAGTGCCGCGAACATCATCTGGAACAGTGCGAACTCCAGGACGGAGTAGTCGCTCTGACCCTCGTCCAATCCGTTCATGAACACGAAGTCCAGGTTCCCTATGATGCCTCCCGTGGAACCGAAGGCCAGCGAGAATCCGAGGATCACCCACGACAGGGTCATGATGCCCGTGGCGATCAGCGTCTGGGCCATGACGGAGGTCATGCTCTGCTTCCTCAGCATGCCGCCGTAGAAGAACGCCACTCCCGGGAGCATCATCGCCACCAGGATGGAGCATACGAGGATCCAGGCGGTGTCCCCGCTGGAAGCCGGTTCGCTGCCGGTGAAAGCCGCATCGGCCGAAGGCATCGATGACAAGCTTACAACCAATAGCACAGTCAACAACATAATTCCTGCGATTATTCTCGTTGTTCTGCCCATTTCACTCACCATTTGTATAGGTGTTTGGTCTTTGAGCGAACAAATATACATCAGTATATGAATGTATCTGTTAAACGGATTACTAAAACCGAAAAATTGCGACTATAATTCGTTGAATTGATTCGAAAATAGCAGAATCTTACGTAGAATACGCTATTAATTAGACAAATGTCTAACAAGGGTAGATGAAAAAAGAAGGGGCCGAAGCCCCGGGAAAATGATTCAGAGAAGGCTCTTGGCCTCTTCCTCGGACATGTCGAGTGCCTTGAGCATGTACTCGAGGGCCTTCTTGGCGTATTTGGCACGGGCCTTGGGATCGTCGAGGATCTCGCCGTAGCTGCCGAGGATGTGGTTGTAGTACTCGATGGCGAACTCGGAGTACAGGGAGGGTGCCAGGGATTCGTCGATCTGGGCCGCCTCGTTGTATGCGGTCTCGGCCTCCTCGTACTTTCCGATGGAGATGCAGAACAGACCGTAGGACTGGAAGTACTGGGCGTTGGAATCGTCGAGCTCCATGGCCTTGGTGTAGGCCTCGATGATCTCCTCATCCTTCACCTTGGCTCCGAACATACCGGATGCATAGTTGCCGCACTCGGCCTTGCAATACCAGCCCTCAGCGTCATCGGGGCATTCCTCGACGTACTTCTTGAATGCGGAATATGCCTTCTTGAAGTCGCCCATGTCCATGGGTTTCATGGCCGCATCGAACTTCTTCTGAGCCGCTGCGTCCCTCTGATAGCCGGAGGCTTCGATCTCGTCTGCCATGCTGTCCGAATCGAAATGCACTATATAAAGAACATACAAAGGCCGCGCCGGCGTTTTACCTTCTGGGGGAATCCCCCGCTCTCATATATTATAAATAAAAAGGTCGTTTAATCCGACTAGGTCTTCCAAATGGACAAAGATATTGTGGCGAGAGTCGCGAAAGCCGCTCATATCCGGCTCACCGACGAGGAATTGGAGAAATACAGCAAGGATCTCGGCGACATCCTGGAATACTTCGCTATCCTGGATGAGGCCCCCAACCACGAGGGCAACGGCATCAACCCCATCGAGGTGGCAGACGTGCTCAGGGACGACGTCCCCGAGGAGAAGTTCGAATCCGAGAAGCTGCTCGCCGACATGAAGACCTACGAGAACTACATCAGGGGGCCCAAGCTGGTATGAGCGACGCGGACACCCTTTCCAAACTTTCCAAGTTGAACGAGAAGTACCAGATGTTCAACGACTTCTGCCGCGACGGGGAACTCGGGGATGCCAAGTTCCTGTTCTCCGCCAAGGACAACCTCACCTCCGAGGAGTACGAGACCTGCGCCGGATCCCGCATCCTCGGCGGCTATCGCCCCATCTTCGATGCCACATCCATCGCCAAGCTGAAGGCTGCCGGAGGGAAACTCGTCGGGAAGACCAACATGGACGAGTTCGGATTCGGTACCTTCTCCGCCAACTCCGGATTCGGCATCCCCAGGAACCCCTTCGACCTCTCCAGGTCCTGCGGCGGTTCGTCCGGAGGATCGGCCTGCGCCGCAGCCGTCCTCGACGACCACATCTCCCTCGGAGTGTCCACCGGAGGATCCATCTGCTGTCCCGCCAGCTTCTGCGGTACCTACGGTATCGTCCCCAGCTACGGACGCGTCTCCAGGTACGGACTCATCGACTACGGGAACTCCCTCGACAAGATCGGAATCCTTTCCGTGGATCCCAAGCAGATGACCAAGTACCTGCCCATCATCGCCGGGAAGGACAAGGAGGACCCCACATCCTGCGTCCAGCCCGAACTCAAGATCACCCACAAAAAGATGAAATCCGTGGCCGTCCCCAGGGAGGCCGTGGAAGGCATCGCCAAGGACGTCCTCGAAGCGTTCAACAAGGCCCTCGAGGACCTCAAGAGCATGGGCATCGACGTGGAATACGTGGACATGCCCGAGCTCAAGTACGCCATGCCCGCCTACTACATCCTCGCCACCTCCGAGGCATCCACCAACCTCGCCAGGTACGTCGGCATGAGGTACGGACAGCAGGAGGGCGACCTCACCCTCGGGTTCGACGACTACTTCACCTCCTTCAGGACCGAGTACTTCGGAGACGAGGCCAAGAGGAGGATCCTGCTCGGAACCTACACCAGGATGGAGGGATTCAGGGACAGGTACTACGCCAAGGCCCTGCAGGTCAGGCTGGTCGTCATCGACGCCTACAAGAAGATGTTCCAGCAGCATGATGCCGTGCTCACCCCCACCATGCCCTTCGTGTCCCCCAAGTTCGACGACATCTCCCGGATGACCCCCGTCGAGTCCTACAAGGCGGACTTCCTCACCGTCCCCGCCAACCTGGCGGGAACCCCCCATCTCAACTGCCCCTGCGGATACAACGCGGACGGCATGCCCATCGGAATGCAGTTCGTGTCCGACCACTGGAACGAGGACGTGCTCCTCACCATGGCGGAGGAATGGGACAAGCAGTTCGAGGTCAGGAAAGCGGAGGTGAGCCTGTGAAGATCGGATTGGAGATCCACGTGCAGCTCCCCACCAAATCCAAGATGTTCTGCTCCTGCCCCACCACCGACGCGCCGGCGCCCAACACCCATGTGTGCCCCACCTGCCTCGGTATGCCGGGATCCAGGCCCGTCCTGAACAGGGAGGTCCTGGTCTGCGGAATCAAGCTCGCCAAGATGCTCGGATGCAAGGTGGCCGACACCACCTGGTTCTCCAGGAAGACCTACTTCTACCCCGACATGAGCAAGAGCGTCCAGATCACCCAGTACGACCACCCCATCGGAGTGGGCGGAGTGGTCTACCTCAACGGCAAGCCCATCAGAATCACCAGGATCCACCTGGAGGAGGACCCCGGCAAGACCAAGAGGACCTCCGACATGCACGCCCTGGTCGACTACAACAGGTCCGGCATCCCCCTGGCGGAGATCGTCACCGAGCCCGACCTGGCCACCCCCGCCGAGGCGAGGGCGTTCCTGGCCCAGCTCATCGGCGACATCAAGCACACCCTCGACCTGGGAGAGAACTCCGAGAGGAGCATCCGCTGCGACTGCAACATATCCGTCGGCAAGGAGAGGTGCGAGATCAAGAACGTCACCGGACTGAAGAACGTCGAGACCGCCCTGACCTACGAGATGGTCAGGCAGATCAAGATCCTCAAGGCCGGAGGTAAGATCGAGCGCGCCACCATGAACTTCGACGAGAGCAGGGGAGTCACCTACGGCGCCAGGAAGAAGGAGTTCGAGGCCGACTACGGTTACATCGACGAGCCCGACCTCGGTATCTTCCACATCAAGGCCCTGGCGGACTCCATCACCATCAAGGAGGCTCCCGCCAAGATGATCCCCAGGATCGCCGACCAGTACGGAATCGACCAGAAGATGGCCAAGCAGCTGGTCTCCACCTCGACCGATCTGGCACTGTTCTTCGAGACCGTCGCTGGCAAGTACGGCAAGGACCTCGCCGTCAAATGGGTGGCGGGCCCCGTGACCTCCAACTGGAAGAGGTTCGAGGAGAGGGGCGGAAGCACCGACGGAATCCTCGAGATCATCGGCAGGTTCGCCGCCGGCTCCATCAACGACAGCGAGTGCGGCATCGAGATCAAGGCGTTCATGACCGGCGAGTCCGCCGAGGCTGCGGCCGAGAGCTCCGCGGGTCTGGAGACCCTCATCAACGAGTTCCTGGACGCCAACCCCAAGATCGTCGACGATTACGGCAAGGGCAACGTCAAGGCGGCCAACAGCGTCATCGGCCACGTCAAGAAGAACACCGGAGGACAGTACTCCTCCGCCGACGTCGTCGAGACCGCCAAGAGGCTCATCGAAGCCCGCCTCAGCTGAAACTCCATTCCCGGTGCGGCATGCACCGGGTCTCTTTTTTAACTTAACTCGAAAAGGAAAAGTGATGACCCAGACGCGCTCGGCGTCCGGGTCTTGAAAGGTTTGCTCACTCCGCGTCGGGGTTGAACTCTTCGGCATCGGAGATGTCGAAGTCTCCTGCCAGGGAGATGATCTGCAGCTCCTGGAGCTTGTCATCGTCCACGGGCGAGGGGGAGCCGTCGAGCAGGGACACGGCCTTCTTGTTCTTGGGGAAGGCGATGACCTCTCTGATGGTGTCCTTGTTGAGCAGGATGGCGCAGAGCCTGTCGATACCGATGGCGATTCCTCCGTGGGGAGGCGCACCGTAGGAGAGTGCCTCGACGAAGTAGTCGAACTTGGCCTCGATCTGCTCGTCGGTGAGACCGAGCTTGTGGAAGACGGCCCTCTGCATCTCGGCGGTGTGGATACGCTCGGATCCGGAACCGAGCTCGTTGCCGTTCAGGCAGAGGTCGAAGCTCGCTCCTCCGCACTTGGGATCGTCGATGTCGCCCAGGGGCAGGACGAACGGGTGGTGGAACGCATCGTACTTGCCGGAGACGGGGTCGATCTCGAACAGGGGGTTCTGGTCCATCCAGAAGAACATGAACTCGTTGTCGGGGACCATGTGGAGGTCCTCTGCGATCTTCTTCCTGAGGAATCCTCCGCCCTCGTAGGTGGCCTTCCAGGGCCCTGCGATGAGGAACACGAGGTCGCCCTCCTCGGCGCCGAGGGTCTTCTTGATGCCCTCGAGGATCTCGGGGGTGAAGTACTTGGTGATGTTACTGGTCAGGACGCCGTTCTCGCACCTCATCCAGGTGAGTCCTCCGAGTCCTACCTTCTTGGCGTACTGGATGTACCTGTCGACCTCGTTCCTGCCGACCTCTCCGTACTCCTTCTTGACGCAGATTCCGGCAACGATTCCTCCCTCGGAGAGGATGCTCTGGAAGATCTTGTAGGGAACGTCCTTCACGACGTCGGTGAGCTTGACCCACTCGAGTCCGTACCTCATGTCGGGCTTGTCGGATCCGAACCTCTCCATGGCGTCGCGGTAGCCGATGTGGGGGAAGGGGGTCTTCAGGTCGGTGCCGTAGAGGCCCTTCCAGATGTGGGCGACCATGCCCTCGATGAGGTCCTGGATGTCCTTGCTGTCGACGAAGGACATCTCGAGGTCCAGCTGGGTGAACTCGGGCTGCCTGTCCTTACGGGAGTCCTCGTCACGGAAGCACCTGGCGACCTGGTAGTACCTGTCCATGCCTCCGACCATGAGCATCTGTTTGAACTGCTGGGGGGACTGGGGCAGGGCGTAGAAGGTTCCGGGGTGGACACGGGAGGGGATGATGTAGTCCCTGGCTCCCTCGGGGGTGGACCTTCCGAGCATGGGGGTCTCGATCTCCAGGAATCCCTGGCTCTCCAGGTAGACCCTGGCGAGGTGGACGAGCTTGCTCCTGAACTGCATGCTCCTGATCATCTCGGTCCTCCTGAGGTCGAGGTACCTGTACTTCATACGGGTGTCCTCGTCGGGGAGGACTCCTTCCTTCTGGTCTCCGATCTCGAAGGGAGGGAGCTTGGATTTGGCGAGGAGCTCGGCCTTGGTGATGAGGACCTCGATCTCTCCGGTGGGGTTGCTCTCGACGGCGGTTCCCTCGACCCTCTTCCTGACGGTTCCCTCGATGAGGACGCAGGACTCGCGGGAGAAGGTGTTCATGACATCCTCGATCTCCTTCCTGTCGGTGCCGGCAGGGAGGTCCTCGGGGTCGAAAACCACCTGAGTGATTCCGTACCTGTCCGCCAGATCGATGAATGCGACTCCTCCGTGGTCCCTCGAAAACCTTACCCAGCCTTCGAGACAGACCTGCTTTCCGATATCGGAGGACCTGAGTTCTCCGCAAGTGTTAGTTCTTCTCATTGAGGTACCCCAATCTATTCAATGCGTCGCGCTATGCCGACGCTATAAATAATACATGCGCCCGCAGGCGCGGTTAGAATGATGTGCCGGATCACTTCTTGGAGGGGCCGAACAGCTCGGGAACGAACTCGTTCTCGGACTTGACGACGTTCAGCACCACGGAGGTGTTGGTCTTGGCAACACCCTCGATGGAATTGATCCTCTTGACGACAGCGGAGAAATCCTCCCTGTTGAGACAGGTGACGAGGACCTCGATATCCGCCTCTCCGGTGACATCGTAGACGGCCACGACCTCGGGGATCTCCACCAGCTGCTTCTCGACCTCGACGATGGAGTCGGAGTAGATGTGGACGAGTCCGGTGTAGTCGTAACCCATGGCGATGTAGTCGATCTTGGCGCGGTATCCCTTGACGACGCCCTTGCTCTCAAGATTCTTGACCCTCTGGATGAGGGTGGTGGGGTGTACGCCCAACTGTTTGGCAAGCTGCCTGTATGATCCCTGACTGGATTTGCACAGCATCTCGATGATGCGCCTGTCGAGCTCGTCAAACTCTTTTAAGTCACCCATGCGTAAACCTTCTTTTGAGCGGGATAGCTTTAACCATTTATAATTTCGTCGAGACATTTGTCGATTGAGTAACTATTTTTGCACTCATCTGACGAAAGCACCGTTTCTTATAGAGCCCCGCACATGACCTCCGTATGGCAGACGAGGTGTTCAGGAACGACGGATACATGTCCGTCTTCGAGGCCGGGATCGTAGCAGTGAAAGGGGACAATATAATCCTCGATTGCACCGGATTCTATCCCGGAGGGGGAGGTCAGGTCTGCGACACCGGCACCATCAACGGGTTCCGCGTCACCGACGTCCATTACGAAGGCAAAGAGATCGTCCATGTGGTCCCCGGCCACGACCTCAAACCCGGCATGAGGGTCTGGGGAGAGATCGACTGGGACCGCCGTTACGACCTCATGATGGGCCACACCGGGGAGCATCTGCTCTTCTGCGCCCTCCACAGGCAGGACCCCGAACTCGCCATCACCAAGATCTACATCGGCCCCGACGAGAAGTACGTCATCGTCAACCACGACATGGACTGGGCCACCATCGGAAAGGCCCTCGACTTCGCCAACCAGGCCATCCGCGACAACCTGCCCGTCCGCAAAGCGGTCGTGGCAAGGGATGACCCAGACCTCGAAAAGGTGAGGATCAAGCTCGACCGCATCGAGGAGGGGGAGGAGATCACCGTGGTCTCCATCGGCGACATCGACTACTCCGCATGCAGCGGCATCCACGTGGTCGAGACCTCCGAGCTCGGCATGCTCTTCGTCGACAGGAAGGTCTCCGCCGGCAAGGACGGCATCGCCATCCACTTCAAGGTGGGCAGCGCGGCCCAGGACTCCGCCAGGAAACTCGCCAACATCTGCCTGCAGGTCATCGACGAGGCCAACAGCAAGGCCGAGGACATCGTCCGCAGCGTTGCCAACATGAAACACGATCTGGCACTTGCGGCTGAAGCAAGCAAGGCCATGGTGAAACAGCAGCTCAAGGAGCTGAAACCCGAGAACGTGAACGGTACCGATGTCTACCTCGGCAAATTCAGCGGTGCGGACAGGAAGGTTCTCACCGACGCAGCCGAGGGATTCAAGTCCAAGGGCGGAGTGGTCGCATTCGTCTCCGTCGCGGATACTGTTTCGGTCATGATCGCATCGGGCAGCCCCAAGGTGGA
>CADAGG010000044.1 GCA_902787415.1 methanogenic archaeon | reverse complement strand
GACTTCTTTGAGATGGCCGACACCTACAATTCGAACATGCAGCTGATCACCCCCGACTCCGAGGAGGGAGGAATGCTCCTGAAGGCGTTCGGAGGAATCGCCGCGCTTCTCAGGTACAGGCTGGAGTGAGTGACATGATTGTAATGGAGAAATTCGTAGCGGAATGCGAGGATGCCGTAGTGAAGGCGCTGGCCGCCATGGGCGCACCCTCCGACCTCAGGCTGGTCAAGGAGTTCCCCGAGACCGCCGACCTGGCCATCCCCTGCTTCACCTTCGCGAAACCCCTGAAGATGGCCCCCGCGGCCATCGCGGAGAAGATCGCCTCGGAGATCAAGGCACCCTGCGGCCTCATCGCCGGGGTCACCCCCCTCAACGGATACCTGAACTTCACGGTGGACACCACCGCCCTCGTCACCGACCTCCTCACCGAGGTCGCCGAGCAGGGCGAATCCTTCGGCAAAGGCAAGCCCACCGGCGTCAGGGTCAACGTCGAGCACACCTCCACCAACCCCACCGGACCCGTCCACGTGGGACGCGCCAGGAACCCCATCATCGGGGACACCCTCGCACGCTGCCTGAGGATGCGCGGACACGACGTCACCACCGAGTACTACGTCAACGACGTGGGAAAGCAGGTCGTCATGATGTCCTGGGGAGTCGCCAACGTCACTCCCGAGGAGGTCCAGAAGGAGATCGAGGAGACCGAGAAGGCCGACGACCGCGACAAGGTCGACCACAGGCTCGTCTACAACTACAGGGTCGCCACCAAGAAGATCCACGAGGTCCCCGAGATGGAGGCCGAGATCGCCAGCCTGCTCGAGAGGTTCGAGGCAGGCGACCAGGAGGTCATCGACTACGTCAAGAAGGTGGCGGAGACCATGCTGGGAGGCATCAACGAGACCCTCGCCGCCATGAACGTCACCCTCGACAGGTACACCTGGGAGTCCAAGTTCATCGCCAACGGGGCCGCCAAGGAGATCGTCGCCAAACTGCAGAACACCCCCTACTCCGGCAAGACCGAGGACGGGGCGTCCTACGTCGACCTCAAGGACTTCGGAATCCACGGCAAGAACACCAAGTTCACCTTCACCCGTTCCGACGGCACCACCCTCTACACCACCAGGGACCTTGCCTACCACATGGACAAGTTCTCCCGCGCCGACAGGGTCATCGACGTCCTCGGAGAGGACCAGAAGCTGGGTTCCCAGCAGCTGTGCTCCGCGCTCCAGATCATGGGCGTCGACAGGAAGCCCGAGGCGCTGTTCTACGCCTTCGTCTCCCTCCCGGAGGGAAGGATGTCCACCCGTAAGGGCGTCGTCGTCTACCTCGACGACCTGATCGACGAGGCCGTCGACCGCGCCTACGCCGAGATCCAGAAGCGCCGCAGCGACCTTTCCGAGGAGCAGATGCAGGCCATCGCCAGGGCGGTCGGAGTCGGTGCCGTCAGGTACAACATCGTCCGCGTCGGATCCGACAAGCAGCTGGTCTTCAAGTGGGAGGACGCCCTGTCCTTCGACGGCAACAGCGGACCCTATCTCCAGTATGTGCACGCCAGGGCCTGCTCCATCCTCCGCAAGGCCGGAAAGTTCGAGCCCTGCACCGACGGATCCAAGCTCACCGACGAGTACGAGATCAAGCTCGCCAAGGCGCTCGCCAGGTTCGAGGCTGTCCTCAAGGACGTCGACGAGACCAAGCGCGTCAACATGATGCCCGCCTACGGACACGAGGTGGCGGCCATCTTCAACCAGTTCTACGCAGCTGTGCCAGTACTCCAGGCCAGCGACGCCAGGGAGGCCCGTCTCACCCTCGTGGAGGCCACCCGCGTCGTGCTGAAGAACGTCCTCTGGTGCCTCGGCATCGAATCCCCCGAGGAGATGTGAGGATGGAATTCCGTCCCATGAAGCTCAAGGACCTGAAGAAGGTCCGCGAACTGGAGATAGAGCTCATCAAGGAGTACTTCTCCAGCACGCTGGAGAACAAATGGGAGGAATTCCCCGAGGAATGGCGCGACAACCTGGGCG
This sequence comes from methanogenic archaeon, assembly GCA_902787415.1. Lineage (GTDB taxonomy): Archaea > Thermoplasmatota > Thermoplasmata > Methanomassiliicoccales > Methanomethylophilaceae > Methanomethylophilus. The sequence continues at coordinate 6,821 of CADAGG010000044.1, read as the reverse complement.
CCAGCAGCAGAAACCACTTCCAACCCTACCTCGACAGCGGCCTCAGCTTCGTGGCCGAGGAGGACGGGGAGATCTACGGGTTCATCTTCGCGCAGATGCTCCATCACATCGCCGACTGCAGCAATCTCGTCTGGATAGAGAACATGGGGGTCGATCCCATGCTCCGCAGGAACGAGATCGGTTACCGCCTGCTCAGGGAGACCCTGAGGGCAGGAAGGGCGCAGGGAGCGGAGGTGGCCCACAGCATGATCCAGCCGGACAACGCCCCCTCGATCATGCTCCACAAGAAGATCGGATTCTTCATCGACAACCGCAAGGTGGCGCTCATCGACCTGAAGGATCCTAAGCTTACCTTGTGAATTTTTGAAAAAGGGTAGTTAAAAGGTTTGAATGGTGTGAATCGTTTCCGATTCACTCCTTTTCCTTTGCCTCGAGCTCAGCCTTGGCCTTGTTGGTGGCCCTGGTGATGATCATGGTGGCGGCGACCGCGATGACGGTGACGAGAAGGGCGTAGATGAACAGCCCGACAAGGTCGTCTGCAGTTCCGAAGACTGCTGCGATGACTGCCTTGATGGTCTCGTTCCATGCAAGTGCGGCGACCAGTCCGAACGCAGAGATGATCAGTGCGGACAGGGACTGAAGGAACTGAAGCTTGAAGGAATCAGCTGCCATGGGGGAGAAATGAAAATCTGTTTATAAAAAGATAATGGAAAAGGGTTCCCGCCCCGAGGGCGGGGAATGAGTTTCACTTCCTTCTGGAACTAGTGTACTTGATCTTGCCGGAGTCTTCCTCGGAACCGCCGTATTTCTTCTTCTCGGTCTTGGAGGGAGCGGCCCGGGGCTCGGCGGCCTTGGCTGCCTTCTCCTGCTGCTCGAGCTCGGTGAAGGTGGTGGTGGGCTTGTTCCTGGGGTTGGCGCGCATGTACACCACGGCGATGATCACTACGATGATGGCCACGATGACCAGGGCGACGTAGGTGGTGACGTTGGACCAGACGTTCTTGGCGACGTTGAGGTCGTAGTGCGCGTAGACGGTGGTTCCGCCGTTGGTCAGCTCGATGCTGAGCTGGTGGGTGCCGGCGGAGAGCCTGAAGGTCACAGCGATCGAAGAGGTGTCGGCGGTGACTGCCTGGGTCTGTTCCTTGATGAGGCTGCCGTTCTCCTTGATGGCGATGGTGGCGTCTCCCTCGACGACGGAAACGGGGATGGTGAGGGTACCGTCGCGGTCCTGCTTGAAACCGGACGCTTTGATGTTGTTCTCATCGATTCCGATGGCGTCGGACTCGGATGCCGCGGCCACGGCGCCGAAGGCGACGAGGGTCATCAGGAGCGCAGCGAGGAGGGTGAAGGTCTTCTTCGCGTTGACGGTCATCATGAGACGATCTCCTCCAGCCTGTCCTGCTCGATTCCTTCCCTGACCATCCTGGCGAGCCTCCTTCCGGTGCTCATGTTGGTACGGTAGAGGGAGTTTCCGTAGGGGTGTCCGACATCCATGTGGACGTTGGTTCCTCCTCCGATCCTGGGGGCCACATCGTAGATGTAGAAGTGGAGGTCCTTGTCGACGCAGGTCTGGAGGCAGAAGGGACCGACGATTCCGGGGTCGTAGTGGGTCTTGGATGCCGCCACGTACTTCTCGGCCATCTCGAAGGCCTTGTCGAGGAGGGACTCCCTGAGGGTGGCGGAGTTGTGTCCGCAGACGGTGTACTCGGGGATGATTCCGTCGTTCTCCAGCTCGACCTGCTGCTTTCCGGGGAGCCTCACGTATCCGTCGAGGGAGGACTCGAACCTCCAGTCGATACCGAGGAGCTCGACCTTCTCGCCGTTCTCCTTGATGGGGTCGTAGAAGAAGTCGAGGTTGAAGACGGGGCCGATGATGTACTGCTCCATCCTGGCGTGCTCCTCGAAGTCGGGGGTCAGGACGCCCTGTTTGATGAGCTCCTGGGACTTCTCCACGTACTGCTCGTAGGAGACCGCGGTGAAGAATCCCCTCTCGAGCTTCTTCTGGGCGTGGTGGACCTTGATGATGGTGAGGCCGTCGATGTCCTCGGGCTTCTCCACCTTCTTGGGGAAGGGAAGGTTGGCCTTCTCGAGGATCCAGTAGTAATCCCTGGCCTCTCCCCTCTCCTCGGACCTGAGCATGTTCCTGCTTCCGATCATGGGGACCTTCCAGTCGTTCTCGACGGAGTCGATGTCCACGTAGGAGGTGAAGGACCTGTTGGGGACCCAGAGGGTATTGGTGTCCATCAGGAACTTCTGGTTCTCGGGCTTCATGACGTCCACGAACTTGTCGACGAGAAGGGTGTCGTCGACGAATCCGCAGAGGTGGTTGCCCTTGCTGTCGTTGTAGGACCTGAAGTACCTGTCGAAGGTCTTCTCCCTGCCCTTCTGGCACACTGCGAGGGTCTTGAAGCCCTCCTCGTAGGCACCGTCGCAGGTATCGAGTGCGGAGTGGGATCCGAGAACTCCGATCCTTGCCTCCTTCTTGTTGTAGCGGCCGAGATTAGCCAACACTTCATCTCTGCTGATCATGATAATTCCTGTCTGAGGGTAGCCTTTACCCTATAATAAAGACTACGTGCCCGCGCGTGCGCTCAGATGAAGAAGGCGATGACGAACACCAGGACCGCGGAGCCCAACAGGTCCATGACCGATGACGTCACCGGGATGCTGTGGTCGTCGGGGTCCAGCCCGAACTTGGTGGCGGCGATGGCCACGTAGTAGGAGAGCAGGTTCAGGATGGTGGTGGCCAGGAATCCCGCCAGCAGGATGATGGCCAGGGTCCTGGCGATACCGATGTTGTCCACCCCTCCGGTGAGGATCATGGCCGCGAAGGAGATGAGCCCGATGTAGAGGAAGGTGAGCATGGCGCAGATGTACATGAGGACGAAGTTCTCGCCGGCTCCCGAGCGGGGGACCCAGCCGGACTCCAGGGTACCGAGGTGGATCATGGACGAGAGCCTGGAGGTGAGCATTCCCGAGAGGGCGTTGCCCTGGTTCAGGAAGGCGGGCAGCATGATGATGAGCACCGCGTACTCGATGAGGGCGTCCTGCTGGTCCTGGATGACGATACCGGCCCCGATCTCGAAGACGAGGCAGATCATGAGCACCGGCAGGGACTGCACGAGGACGCGCTTCGCCTCGCCGGAGAAGTCCCTCCTCCCGACCTTGCGTTTGAGGATGTAAACAGTGTATACGATGGTCACCGCGATGAGCGCGAGGGACACCCCGATGATGATCCATTCGCCATGTGCCAGACTCAGGATTTCATCCTTGAAGAGCCAGGTCGCGACGAAGATCATGGGCATGGTCACGATGTCCCCGATGGCCGCGATCAGAGGGGCGGTGATGTTGTCCACGTCCCACTCCCTCTTGTTGCCCACGTAGGCGATGAGGATGTTGAACATCAGCACGATGATACCGGAGATCACGCCTCCCACGGTGGAGATGAAGATGAAGTCGAACACCGTGATGTTGGCATTGAAGAACGCCGCCGCCACGGCCCAGGTGGTGACACCCATGGCGATTGACATGATGAGGGTGAGCAGGATGGTGGACTCCACGTTGGCCCTCAGGACGGTTCCCTTGCGGAGGCTCATCTCGAAGGTACCGATGTTCATGGCGGTACCGATCCTGCTTCCCATGGCGCCGAAGATGTTCCCCCTCATCCCGATGGCCGAGTAGATGAGGATCATCATACCGGCGATGCTGACGAGGGTGTCCTCCATCGTGGAGAGGAGGATACCGGCGAAGAGGTCCGCGGTCCCGGCGATAACGAGCGCCGTAAGGCCCATCACTATTGCGGATCTGTTCCGCGCGATGAAACCTTTAGCAGAGCCGTACCTACCGGACAAAAAACCACCTCAAACCATGTTACTTCGGAGAGGGGATTCCCGTTATTATATAAATGGGACACGCACCCAATTTTATATAGCGTGCAAGCGTACAAAATAAGCGATACTTGCAAAGTATAGGTGAACCCAGTTGCCTAATAGTCATTCGCGTTCGGCCTTAACGAAGGCCCCCGGAACCCCAGGGGGAGAACTCTGATGAGCGACCCCGATGATATTTCTAACCTTCAGCACGTGGACATGTCGGTCCGCGAATTACTCACCGAAATGAAAGACACCTCCGAGGTCATCGTCGATCTCGCCTACGCCTCGCTGATGTACAACAGCGACAACATGGCCCAGAAGGTCCGCGACCTGGAGGACGACATGGATGACCTCAAATTCGCCATCCGCTACAAGGCGCTCCTGTCCAGCAGGACCAAGGAGGACGCCAGGCAGCTCTCCGGTCTCTTGGAGGTGGCATCCGCCGCCGACAGGATCTCCAACGCGGCATCCGACATCGTCAGCCTGCTGAGGTTCCCTCCGGAGAAGAGGCCACTCATCACCGACATCCTGCTGGAATCGGACGAGAGGATCCGCATGATCCGCGTCAAGCCGGAGTCCACCATGGTCGGGAACACCATCGAGAGGCTTGCGATAGAAGCGAACACCGGATGCAAGATCATCGCCATCAAGAACCGCCACGGATGGACCTACGACCCCGAGTACGACATGAAGATCAGGGCCAACGACGACATCGTGGTCCGCGGAACCGACGACGGAGCCGACCTCCTCACCCAATACGCCGCAGGCAGGAAGGAGTGGGTCTTCGAGGAGACCCCCACCGAGGAGCAGGCCGAGCAGGAGGCCGAGGAGAACGAGCGCGAGGAGGAACAGCTCTCGGAGGAGCTCAGAGGGGAGGATGAGGAATGAAGTCCAAACTCGAAGCAATGTTCCTGGAGCTCAAGGACACCTCGGAGATGATGGTCGACCTGGCCTATTCTTCGCTGCTTTACGATAACGTGGAGATCGCCGAGGAGGTGCTCTCCCTGTACGACCGCATGGAGGAGCTCTCCGAGAGGATCCAGGACGAGATCGTGCAGGTCAGCCGTTCCATGCCCGACGAGGTCGCCAGGGCGGTAGTCACCACCCGCCTCATGGACAGCATCCTCGAGATCGCCGACGCGGCCCGTTCCATCGCCGACGTCGTGGTCAGGGGACTCGCAGAACACCCTGTGCTGGCACTGTCGATCCGCGACTCGGACACCACCATGTGTCTCGCCAAGGTCGGAACGGAATCCATCCTTGCCGGCAAGACCCTCGGGGAGCACTCGCTCGCCACCAACACCGGCATGTTCGTCCTCGCCGTCAGGAGGGAGGACGACTACATCTTCGGCCCCGGATGGGACACCCGTCTCGAAGCGGGAGACATCCTCATCGCGAGGGGACCGGAGGACGCTGTCAGCTACTTCAAGGACATCGTCGACGGAACCAGGACCGAATTCTGAAACCATTCCAGCCCCGGGCGACCGGGGCTTCCTTTCTCACATACCGGCCACGAATATGCCGGCGTATCTGCCGATGGCCGCTCCGACCACGCAGAGTCCCGCGTTGAGGATCACGTTGAGCCCGGCCTGCCAGACCCTGCCGTCGAAGAACAGTCCGACGGTGTCGAGGGTGAACGTGCTCATCGTCGTGAACGCGCCTATCAGTCCGGTGAAAAGGAAGAGCCTGGTCTCCAGGGACATGCCGGTGTAGGCGAACATGATGAAGGCCATCATGAAGGAACCGATGATGTTCACCGTGAACGTGGCCCAGGGGAACTGGCTCGAGTCGATGAACTGGCCGACCGAGAACCTCAGGACGGCACCGATGGCTCCGCCCAGAGCGACAAGAAGTATCTCGGTAGGTGTTATCATGGTCTCACATCAATCCATAGGGTACCCAACGGAGAGATGCTGAAAGAAGTGAAGAAGTGGTAGCCCCGTCCAGATTCGAACTGAAGTCCCAAGATCCAGAGTCTCGGATGATTGACCACTACACTACGGGGCTGTTATGCGACCCAATTCACTTATGGTTTTAATACTTTTGCAAAAGAAAAATGTGGGCCCGAAGGCCCTGGAAAGGTTTACTGGATGGCCTTCTTGACCTTGGCGAAGATCTCGTCGATCTCACCGATTCCGGAGATGGTGCAGATCTTGCCGGCCTTGGTGTAGTAGTCCACCAGGGGCTGGGTCTTCTCGTGGTAGGTCTTCAGCCTGTTGGTGACGGTCTCTGCCTTGTCGTCGTCCCTCTGATAGAGTTCGGAGCCGCACTTGTCGCACTTGCCCTCGCATTTCGGGGGGTTGTAGACGAGGTGGTAGACGGCCTGACACTCGGGGTTGGGGCAGGAGCGCCTCTGGGTGAGCCTCTCGATGAGCGCCTCGTCGGCAACGTCGAAGTTGAGTGCGAGGTCGACGTCGAGCTCCTTGTCGAGGGCCTCGGCCTGCTCGACGGTCCTGGGGAATCCGTCGAAGATGATTCCGGGGACCTTTCCGAGGGCGTTGATCTTGTCCTTCATGAGGCCGATGATGACGTCGTTGGGGACGAGTGCGCCGGAGTCCATGTAGGTCTTGGCGAGCTTTCCGAGTTCGGTACCGTTCCTGACTGCCTCGCGGAGCATGTCTCCGGTGGAGAGCCTGACGTATCCGAGTTCGGTCTGGAGTTTTTCGCCCTGGGTTCCTTTTCCTGCTCCGGGGGGACCGAGCAGTACGATCATGGATTTCATAAGGATGGCTAAGTGCCCATCACTTAAAGCATTTGGGTGGAACACGTCTTCACACTGTTGAGCGTGCGCGCGCAAAAGGGACGTCCGCGCGCATATTTTTAAATCATCAAACGGGATGGACTGCCGATTGAAATGGCCATCGACCAGAAGATTATCGACGAACTGGAGAAGGTCGTCGGAAAGGACCGCATCTCCACCGCCCCCGCTGTACTGTACACCTACGGGTT
>CADAGG010000043.1 GCA_902787415.1 methanogenic archaeon | reverse complement strand
GCGGTGACCATGGGGATGGTACACAGGTGAATGAAGTGAAAGCCCGTCTTGGCATCATTCATGTTTGTGAAGAAAATCAGGGTCATGTGGACTATTTCCGCCACGCCCCCCACCGCCAGGCCGTAAACCCAGCCGGGTTTCTTGTCATCAAACATATAGCGTCTGAGCGCCGCCGCGAAAAAACCGGCAAAAATCGTCCCCAGGGTGCAAGCCAGCTGAGTGTAGAAGCCAGCCCCCCACCAGGCCGCCAGATACCGCTCTATGCCGCCTATAAGCCCCGCCATAATCCCGGCAGGCGCACCAAATATCAGGCCTGCGCAAATAGGCGCTGCATCACGCACATTCACCTTGAGACCGTCCATGGGCACCCCAAACTCGGTGCCAAAAATCGCCACCAGGCCAAAGCACAACCCTGCCAGCAACTGCTTTTTCCTGTTGCTCCAGTGAGCCAGGGGCTTGCTATAAGCATAGTAAAGCACAGCCGACAGGAGCACCGGCAGCAAAGCAACCATAGCCAAAGGCAGATATTTATACATACCGCAGCGCTCCCATCTGAAAACATTATTTCAGTTTTCCTATATTCTACAAAGCAGACAAAATTCCTTTTTTTACACCTTATCGCTTTTTCTCGCTTAACAGCAGGATAAAAAGCATTCATAGAGAATTCTCCATAAAGGTATGATTGTACAACCCAAAGACAGTTGCCATATTGGAGCCAAACGGAGGTAACCCCTATGCAATCTTTTAACTTCAAATGCCCCACAGAAATAATCTTCGGCAAAGGTGCAGAAACTCACATCGCAGAAAAAATCCGCGCTTATGGCAAGAGCCGGGTCTTCATCGTCTACGGCGGCGTCAAGCCCAATCCCCGCCTGGCCTGGGTGCGCGGTGCCATAAACGATGCCATGCTCTTCAAAGCCGACTTCATCCTGGCCGTAGGCGGCGGCAGCGTCATCGACTCCGCCAAGGCCGTAGCCCATGGCGTAGCCAACCCGGGTGTGGATATCTGGGACTTCTGGAGTGGCAAGGTGAAGCTCACCCGGACTACTGCCATGGGAGCTGTGCTGACCCTGGCGGCTGCCGGCAGCGAGACCAGCGACTCGGCGGTCATCACCAACGAGGAAACAGGCAAGAAGGCAGGGCTGAACACCGACCTCAACCGCCCCACCCTGGCCTTCATGAATCCTGAGCTGGCCTTCACCGCCCCCAAGCGGCAAGTCTTCTGCGGCATTGCCGACATCCTCATGCATACTCTTGAGCGGTACTTCACCACCGACCCTGCCCCCAACGAAATGACGGATCTCATTGCCGAAGGCCTCATGAGAAATGTCATCAAACAGTCCAGAGTCCTCCTCCAGGACCAGCAGAACTACGATGCCATGAGCGAGATCATGTACTGCGGCAGCCTCTCCCACAACAACCTCACGGGCTTGGGCAGGGCCAAGGACTTCGCTTGCCACAAGCTGGGCCACGAGCTCTCCGGCCGCTTCGATGTCACCCACGGCGCCAGCCTCACCACAGTCTGGGGCAGCTGGGCAGGATCCTTGACGTAGGCGGCGGTGCCGCCGTTCTGATAGCACGCTAGGGTGTGAGAATTCATTTCCACACACTTCGTTACAGAACCCCACTTTTAGTTCAATAACCATCCAACATTTTCATAACCATCCGATGTGTACATAGAATCCATTTTATCCATGCCGACCGATTACGTGACGATAAAATGAGCGAGTGCAACATCACCGTCGACCCCGGAGTATGCAAGATGAACGCCAAGATCCACGCCGAGCCCTCGGAGGATATGATGAGCGTCGTGGTCACCATCGACACCCCCTGCAAGATGGTCAAAGCCTTCGCCGAGGCCCTCAAACCCGTCGGGGCATACGACGAGTTCACCCTCCCCATGGTGCAGAACCCCGTGTACATCGCCGCGAGCGAGCACATCACCCACTCCGCCTGCCCCATCCCCTGTGCCGTCCTCAAGGCCATCGAGGTCGCAGCCGACCTCGGTCTCAAGAGGGACGTGTCCTTCAAGATCGAGTGAAACCCTCTCCCGCCGGACTTTCCGGCGGGTACTTTTTTTTTGCTATTAAGGAACGTCAACTCTACTTTTTAGGTAGACCTAATCATGTTACGTTTTTGATTTTCGTATACTTGATAAGTCAACCGACATTGGTTTTCAAAGTATCTGGGTCATAGGATTTTCGATAAGTTGGATTACATGACCAACTATTATATAGCGCAACCAGATGTCCAACCGATATCGGTTTGAGAGAAACCCATCCCACTGCGGGATGGATAAACGGAGAATTCAAATGCACATTATGGAAGGATACCTCGAGCCCATCTGGTGCCTCGTATGGTTCATAGTCATGATCCCCTTCTTCTACATCGGAGTTGTAAAACTTCGTCAGATTCTCAGGGATCACCCCGATCAGAAGATGATCGTCGCCCTCTCTGGAGCGTTCATCTTCCTGATCTCCTCGCTCAAACTGCCGTCCGTCACCGGATCCAGTGCCCACCCCACCGGAACCGGAATCGCCGTCGTCTTCTACGGTGTCGGAGTCTGCGCAGTCCTGTCGACCATCGTCCTCATCTTCCAGGCACTTCTCATCGCCCACGGAGGATTCACCACCCTCGGAGCCAACTGCGTCTCCATGGGTATCATCGGTCCCCTCTTCGGACTGATCATCTGGAAGCTCCTCAGGAAGGCCGGAGCAGGCGTCTTCGTCTCCATGGTCGCGGCAGCCGCTGTCGCTGACTTCATGACCTATGTCGTCACCGCCATCCAGATGACCCTCAACGTCGTCACCGCCAACAACGCCAGCTTCGTCGACGCATTCGTCGACTTCATGTCCGTCTACGCGGTCACCCAGGTCCCCCTCGCCATCATCGAGGGTCTCATCCTCGGAATGTTCGCCCAGTACCTGTCGACCACCCGTCCCGACGTGTTCGAGATCGCCGACAAGAACAAGATCAACCCCTTCGCCAAGGAGGAGTGAGCAATGGCACTCAGCAACAACCAGAAACTGTACATCGGATGCTTCGCCGTCATCATCGTGATGAGCGTCGTGTTCCTCGCATGCGTCAACGGCGACTTCGGAGGTTCCGACGACGCCGGAGGAGGAGTCGCGGACGACTACGGATACGAGGCATGGACCGGAGATATCCTCACCATCATCACCGGCGACCCCAACTACGAGCTCCCCGGAGAGACCGAGTCCCTCCTCTTCGCAGTCCAGGCCGCCATCGGTGCGATCATCATCGGTTACTTCATCGGCTTCAACGCCGGACAGAAGAGAGCCGGAACCGGCAAGACCGAGACCGAACAGTGAAACCATAAGGAGCGGGGAACAGGATGTCAGAGCAGGCGCAGATGGATGCGATAGCATACAGCTCCAAGATGCTCGACTGGTCCCCGCTCGGAAAACTCTTTTTCGTGATATGCCTGCTAATCGTGGGACTCCTCACCGACAGCATTCTCGTCACACTCATCACATTCACCATCGGACTGATCCTGATGGGCTATTCCACCCATTTCAGGGTCCCTCTTATTCTAACGCTCGCCATCGGCGAGGCCATCCTCATCATGATCCTCGGAAGCGGCATGATCTCCATCATGGGAGACGCCAACCAGCCCGCCCTCTGGGACGGCAAGTTCCTGTGGTTCACGGTGCACATGACCGACGCCAGTTTCCAGAAGGCCTGGGTCATATTCTTCAGGGCCATCGCGGGAGTCACCCTTATGTTATCTTTCGCATGCTCCACGCCGATCCCCCACCTCGCCCACGCCCTCAGGTCCATCAAGTGCCCCCCGGAGATCTGCGAGCTCATCGTCCTCATCTACAGATACGCGTTCCTGCTCCTGGAGCGCTTCCTCATAATGCTCGACGCGGCCCAGTGCCGCCTCGGCTACAACGGCGCCATGACCGCCGTCAAATCCTACGCCGGAGCAATGACCGGCACCTTCATCTTCTCCCTCGAACTCGCGGAGAAGTCCGAGGCGTCCCTCGCCTGCAGGAACTACAGGGGATACTTCCCCATCTACCGCATGCCCCAAAAGATGGGAGTCAAGTGGTTCGCAATCACGATCATCCTCGTTGTGGCCCTCTTTCTCATCGGCAGGGAGACCGCGGGATGGATCGACATGACCGCCATATTCGCACCGTACATGGGGTGGTAAGACGTCCAACATATTCGAAGTCAGGAACGTATCATTCATGCACCACCCCGGCCTTCCCAAGGTCCTCGACGGATTCGACCTCGAGGTGGAGGAGGGTTCCCGCGTCGGCATCCTCGGAGCCAACGGCGCAGGTAAGACAACCTTATTCTACACCCTCACGGGAGTATACAAGCCGCAGGAGGGGGAGGTCCTCTTCCGCGGACAGCCCATACAGTACACCGCCGACGGACTGACCGAGGTCCGCTCCAAGGTATCCGTCGTCCTGCAGAACCCCGACGAGCAGATGTTCTGCACCCTCGTGGAGGAGGATGTGGCATTCTCCCCGCTCAACATCGGCATGGACCGCGACGAGGTGGAGGTGCGCATCGACAAGGCCCTCCGCGACGTCCGCATGTCCGAATACCGCAAGCGCCCCCTCCAGCAGCTGTCCGGGGGCCAGAGGAAGAGGGTCGCCATCGCCGGTGCCCTCGCCGTGGACCCGGAGGTCATGATCATGGACGAGCCCACCGCCGGACTCGATCCCCAGTCGTCCATGGAGGTCATGGAACTGGCCGAGAAACTGCACCTACGCGGAGTCACCGTGCTCATATCCACCCACGACATCGACCTCGCCTACGGCTGGGCCGACAGGATCAACGTCCTCCGCAACGGAAGGAAGGTCTATTCCGGTAATTCGGAGGACTTCTACTCCGACCCCGAGAACGTGCACCTCTGCGGCCTCCTGCCGCCTTCGACGTTCAACATGAACAGGGAGGTCTCCTCCATGAGGGGCCTCTCCCCCGCGCCATATCCCCACAACTCCTGCGAGTTCCTCGCCAAGTTCGGCGACAAATGCAACGCGGGACGCATCTTCTGCGTTCCCTACAAGGAGGGCACCGGACTGTCCGAGAGGCATGCGGAGGCCGCCCGCGAGGCCGGCCCCGAGGCCAAGATCGGAGTCTACGGACCCGACTCCCGCAACGCCCTGAACGGCGAGAGGATCGACTTCTACTTCAACGGCATCGACTCCTGCTTCAGCGAGGCGGTGCTCGGCAGGGACTCCGTCCTCATCTACGACGAGATCTTCGACACCACCGTAAGGGAGCAGGCCGAGGCGCTCCGCACCCTCGGCGCCGACGTAAGGCTGGAGGCGGTAAGATGAGCGACCCCGTCCTGCAGACCCAGAACGTGAAATTCAAGTACGAGCGCAACACCCCCGACGTCCTCGACGACGTGACCATGTCCATCGAAAGGAATGTCAAGACCGCCATCCTCGGGGCCAACGGAGCCGGTAAATCCACCCTCTTCAGCATCCTCAACGCACTCCGCAAACCCGACTCGGGAGAGGTGCTGTACAACGGCTCACCCCTCTCCTACAGGAAGAAGAACATCAACCGCATGCGCTCCGAGGTCTCCATCCTCTTCCAGAACCCCAACGACATGCTGTTCCGCCCCATCGTGGAGCAGGACGTCGCCTACGGCCCCGAGAACATGAAGCTCCCGAAGGACGAGGTGCAGAAGCGCGTGGACGACGCCCTCTTCGCCGTCGGCATGTCGGAGTTCCGCAAGTCCCCGACCATGAAACTATCGTACGGCCAGAGGAAGAGGATCACCCTCGCCGGTGTCCTGGCCATGAAACCGAAGGTCCTCATCATGGACGAGCCCACCGCCGGTCTCGACCCCCAGATGGCCTGCGAGGTCATGGAGATCGCGGAGCAGCTCTACCGCTCCGGCGTAACCGTGATAATGTCGTCGCACGACACCGACCTCACCTACTCGTGGGCGGACGAGATCCACGTCATGCGCCACGGCAAATGCGTGTACTCCGGGCCCGCCGAACCATTCTATTCCGACAAGGTCGAGGTGTACCTCTCCGGCCTCATGCCCCCCATGGCGTTCGTCATGAACGAGGGCCTCTCGAGCTGCGGAACGGTGGAGCGCGAACCCTTCCCCCGCACACAGTGCCAGATGTCCGCTAAGATAGGTAATTCCAAGGCCTCCGCGGGCACCCTGCACATCATCCCCGTGGAGGACGGTTCGGACATCAACGCCCTCATCGACGACAACGGCTTCGGGGACATGACCACCGGAATCTACGGCATGTCCGCCCGCCGCGCGCAGGACTCATCGAAAGCCAGGATCGACTTCGTCTACAACGGTCCCGAGAACTGCACCCTCAAGTGCCTCTCCGGGAGCGATGCGGTCCTGTTCTGCGATCCCGTCATGGTCGAGAGCGCCAGGGCCTCCGCGGACTACATCAACAAGGGCGGTTTCGCGGACATCTCCCTCGATATCCGCAACTGAGTCGCGCGCACGCACAAATTTATACGCGTTAGACATGTTCGGAACTCATGGTTCAGCAAGTACGCGCAGCACACATCCTCGTCAAGACTCAGGCCGAGGCACAGGACATCTATCAGCAGATCATGGCAGGCGGAGACTTCGCCGCCCTCGCCAGGGCAAGGTCCTCCTGCCCCTCCGGCAGGCAGGGAGGAGACCTCGGCTGGTTCGGCCGCGGCCAGATGGTAAAGCCCTTCGAAGACTTCTGCTTCCAGTACAACACCGGCGACTTCGGAATGGTCCAGACCCAGTTCGGCTGGCACGTCATCTACATCGTCGGACAGCGCTGATAAAATACCTTTCACGGGGCGTCCGGGCGACCGGAGCCCCATCCCGAAGCCCGTCCCGATATGGAAGAAGTAGTTCTCATCTCCTGCATGGCCATACTCATCGTACTGGCCGTCGTCTGCTCCACCCTGCTCAGCAGGGTGAACATGCCTCCCCTCATAGGTTTCCTGGTAGCGGGTATCCTCATCGCCAACCTCAATCTGTTCACCGACGAGGGCGCCATGGACGTCGTCGAGGTCTTCTCGCACCTCGGATTGATCATGCTGATGTTCGCCATAGGCATGGAGATCGACGTCAGGAAGATGAAGCAGAAGGGTACCCTCGCCATAACCGTGGCGGCGGTGCAGCTGCCCCTGATGCTCGTCGGCGGTATGATCGGCGGCTTCATCCTGGGATTCAACTTCGTTCAATGCATCACCCTCGGCGCCATCATCTCCGGTTCCAGCACCGCCGTCGTCATGGCGGTCCTCAAGTCCCAGGGGACCCTAGATGTCGAGCACATCGAGATGCTGGTCCTCATCACCATCATGGAGGACATCGGTCAGGTCATCATGCTCTCCATGCTGACCCCGCTGCTCAGCGGAAGCAACATGGACCCCATCGAACTGGTCATCCTCATCATCAAGATCGCCGTGTTCATGGTCCTCTGCTTCGGCGTGGGCCTGAAGGTGGTCCCCCGCGTGGTCGACTGGCTGTCCAACTACATCAACGACGAGCTCACCGCCCTGCTGTGCGTCGGAATGGCCTTCGTGCTGGCGTTCGCCGCCTACCTGATGGGCCTCTCCGTCGCCATCGGAGCGTTCCTGATGGGAGTCATGATCGCATCCACCGTGAAGAAGCATGTCGTGGAGCACTTCGTGGACCCCCTCAAGAGCCTGTTCATGGCCATGTTCTTCATATCTGTGGGAATGGAGGTCACCTTCCAGGGACTGGTCGACAACATCCTGCTGATCATCATCTTCTACCTGCTGTTCGCCGCCCTCAAGTCCTCCACCGTCTTCCTTGGGTACTGGATCGGCAACGAGAAGCCCCGCGACGGATACATGTCCGCGGTGGCCCTGTGCGCCATGGGAGAGTTCGCGTTCATCATCGCCAAGCAGGCACTGGATTACAACGTCGTGGACCAGGCGTTCTACTCCTCGGTCATCGGAGCGGCGCTCATCTCCATGGTGATGCTGCCCATCCTGACCAGGAACTCCGCCAGGATCTGGGACGGGGCCGAGAAGAGGAGCCCCCAGTCCCTCCGCAACTTCTGCTCGCGCTTCAACGCCAAGAGGAGCAACTTCTATGCATCGCTCAACGGCATGACCGGCAAGGCGAGGGACATGTTCAACTCCGGTATCGGCAGGGTCTACGTGGACGTCCTGGCGATCATCATAATCGAGGCGGTGTGCTACTACGGATATCCCTACGCATTCGACTGGATGAACGAGAACCTTACCGGACTTCCCAGGTACTGGGACTTCGTCCTCATGTCGCTGAACTTCTGGCTGCTGTTCGTCCCCTGCAAGTCGATCGTCGAGCAGATCCGCCTGGTCGCCTACACATACGACTTCGGTAAGACGGAGGCCGGACAGAGCAGGGACGCCAAGACCGTGGGCAGGCTCAGAGCCTATCAGGCGCTGAATCCCCTGGTCTGTGCCATCCTTCTCGACATGACGATCATCGTCCTGTTCCCCACCGAGACCAAGACCCTCTACGCGGTGCTGAACCTTATCATTGCCATCATAGTGGTGGCGCTCATCCGCAACAGGAGGATCAAGAAGGGTACGGCACGCCTGGCGCCGCTGCCCGACCTGTCCGACGAGGAAGAGGATCAGTCCCTGTCCTGACGGGCTTCCTCGAACTTCCTGGCCATCGTAGGATTGTTCTTGGTCAGCTTCTTGATTGTGAGGTCCTGGGCCTTGTCGTTGGCGAGCCTCAGGTTCCTGTCCGAAGCGAGCAGGTTGTCCTTAGTCTTCTGGAGATGGTCGATGGTCTTGTCGATCTCCTCGATGGCCTTCATGAACCTCTCGTTGGCGAGACGGTAATTGTTCCCGAACTTCTCCTTGAACTCGTTCATCTGGTTCTCGAAGTTGGTGATATCGATGTTCTGGGACTTCACCATGGCGAGCTCCCTGCGGTAATCGAGCGACTTGCGGGAGGCGTTCCTGATGAGGGTGATCATGGGGATGAAGAACTGCGGACGGATGACGTACATCTTGTCGTACTTGTATGACACGTCGACGATTCCGGTGTTGTAGTACTCGCTGTCGGGCTCGAGCATGGTCACCAGCACGGCGTATTCGCAGCTCTTTTCGTTCCTGTCCTTGTCCAGCTCCTTGAAGAAGTCCTCGTTCTTGTGCTTGGAAGCCGTGGTGTCGGCCTCGTTCTTCATCTCGAACATGATGCTGACTACCTCGGTACCATCATCGTCGAGCTCCCTGAAGATGAAGTCGCCCTTGGATCCGGTGCGGGCATCGTTGTCCTTCTCGAAATAGGCGTTCTGGAATCCGGTGGCCCTCAGCTTGTTGAACTCCTCCTCGCAGAACCTCTCCAGGGACTCGCCGATCATCTTTGTGGACTGGCGGGCCTTGTAGTCCTTGTAGAACTCCACTTCCCTGTCCTTGGCCTCGATCTCCATCTTGAAACGTTCCTCGAGGTTCTTCTTCTCCAGCTCGCTCTGGGTCTTGCCGGTCTCGATGGCGGAATTGAGCTCGGTGATAGCTTTATCCTTCTCAGCGAGTTCCTTATCCCTCTCGGACACGGCCTCGGTGACGGCGAGCTTTTTGTCTGCGTCGAACTGTGCGATCTTCCTGGTGAGCTCCCCGATCTCCTGGTCCTTCTTAGCGAGGGTCTCCTGGATGGCGATGGTCTTCTGGGACTCCGCATCCTGGAGCTTGGCCTTCAGCCTCTCGATCTCCATCTCCTTCTGGGAAATGACTTCATTCAGGTCCTTCGAGGCCTCCAGCTTGGCGATGTTCA